>JBPCUG010000614.1:0-5280 GCA_051011275.1 Cyclobacteriaceae bacterium
CATCAATAGCACTCTCAATCTCTGCTGTGCCCAGATTGTGGCCGGAAACAATGATCACGTCATCAACTCTACCGGTGATGCGATAATATCCGTCTTCATCTCTTTTGCAGCCATCACCGGAAAAGTATAGACCTGGGAAAGTAGAAAAATAAGTATCCTTATATCTTTGATGGTCGCCATATATGGTCCGTGCTATCGATGGCCATGGAAATTTAAAGCTCAACCTACCCTCTACCCCATTCCCTTTCAATTCCTGGCTGTCACTGTCCAGTAAAATCGGCTGGACGCCAGGCAATGGTAAAGTTGCAAAAGTTGGCTTCGTTTTAGTTATACCAGCAATGGGAGAGATCAACACACCGCCAGTTTCCGTTTGCCACCAAGTGTCTACAATCGGGCAATTTCCTTTACCAATGTTCTTATCATACCAATGCCAAGCCTCAGCATTAATAGGCTCCCCAACCGTTCCCAATATTCTCAGAGAGGACAGATCATGTTTTTCAACAAATCCAATATCGGCTTTTTCCAAAGCACGAATGGCAGTGGGTGCAGTATAGAAGATGCTGATTTTGTGCTTAGCCACCACCTCCCAAAACCGACCCATATCGGGATAAGAAGGGACCCCTTCAAACATAACGGTAGTAGCTCCCGCTGCCAAAGGGCCATAAACAATATATGAATGACCGGTGATCCATCCGATATCGGCAGTGCACCAATAGATATCATCTGGCTGGATTTGAAACACAGTCTTAAAAGTATAGGTGGTATAAACCATATACCCAGCGCAGGTATGCACCATGCCTTTAGGTTTACCTGTAGAACCAGAGGTATATAAAATAAATAGCAGATCTTCAGCATCCATCTCCTCCGCCGGGCATTCAGTACCTGCACTAGCTAGTTCTTCATGCCACCAAACATCCCTACCAGATTGCATGGCAATGCCTGTTTTGGTCCTTTCTAAAACGATTACTTCTTCTATGCTGTCACAGGTTTCGAGAGCCTCATCAGCGATGCTTTTTAGGTCAATGGATTTGGCGCCTCGGAATGAACCATCTGACGTAAGCAATATTTTACAGCTGGCATCATTGATCCTGCTGGCTAGAGAGACAGCCGAAAAACCGGCAAAAACTACCGAGTGTACCGCCCCGATACGGGCACATGCTAATAAGGCGACGGCTAGCTCAGGTACCATAGGCATATAAATACAAACCCTATCACCTTTTTCAACGCCATTGTTTTTCAACACATTAGCAAAGCGACAAACCTGTTCATGCAGTTCCCTATAAGTAATATTTAATGCCGGTTCCCCTGGATCATTTGGTTCCCAAATAATAGCGGTCTGATCTCCGCGCTCAGCCAAATGTCGATCAAGGCAATTTTCGGTGATGTTAAGCCGAGCTCCTTGGAACCACCTAATTTCCGGTTTATTGAAATCCCATTCCAGGACCCTGTCCCATTTCCTTTTCCATTGAAAGTCATCAGCTACAGCAGCCCAGAAAGCTTCCGCATCACTTACACTATTTTTGTAGACTTCTTGGTAATCATCAAATGATTGTATCTGGTATTTCATCACTGGTGGTTTTGATCTCAATAAATGTTGACAGCAGAAAGTTAAGATAGAAATTTAATTGAAAAATGACAATCGCCTTCTCAAAGGTTGATCCTAGTCATTTTTTGCTGAACTTTCTTTTCCTGGGAGACGTATTTCCTGCACCAAACGTTGTACGTATTCAGGAGGCGGTGGTGTCAATCTGGAAACTAACAGAGCAACCACAAAATTGATTAACATGGCAACCGTACCAAAGCCCTCGGGCGAGATTCCCCACCACCAATCGTCTTGAGTTCCTCCACCTAAAAGTCCGAATTTGAATTTCAGGATGTAATAGATCATAGAACAAAGCCCAACTATCATCCCTGCGATGGCTCCCTCCTTATTCATGCGTGTGTAAAAGATCCCCAGTATAATAGCGGGGAAAAAGGAAGCCGCGGCCAACCCAAAAGCTAGGGCCACTACGGCAGCAACATATCCTGGAGGATTGATACCAAAATATCCCGCAATCAATACCGCCACTGCTGCGGCCCCCCGTGCAATCCAAAGTTCCTGTTTGTCACTAATGCTGGGATTGAATTGTTTTTTGACTAGGTCGTGTGACACCGAGGTGGAAATCACAAGAAGCAAACCAGCCGCAGTAGAAAGAGCGGCTGCTAGTCCTCCAGCAGCTACCAAGGCCACTACCCAATTGGGCAAAGCAGCAATCTCGGGATTTGCCAACACCATAATATCCCGATCTACATAGAGTTCATTGTCTGTATCAGGATTGGGATTACTTACAAGTCGTTCTCCATGGGCCCCTGCTTGATCTTTCAGATAGCTGGGTTTGCCATTCAGCGCATCCCCATTTCGGTATTGAACTTTCCCATCATTGTTCTTATCCACCCAGGCCAATAAATCGGTGCTCTCCCAATTCTTAAACCAATCTGGCAGGCCTGCATAGGAATTGTTATTAACCGTACTGATCAGATTTGTACGAGCAAAGGCAGCCACCGCCGGAGCAGTAGTATAAAGGATAGCAATAAATGCCAAAGCATAGCCAGCTGAGAGACGAGCATCTTTTACCCGAGGCACAGTAAAGAACCTAATAATTACATGTGGTAGCCCCGCAGTGCCTACCATTAGGGCGGCTGTTATAAAGAACACATCCTGCCAGGATTTCTCCCCTGTTGTATATGCAGAAAAACCAAGCTCCTTTTGTAAACCATCCAATTTATCAAGGAGGTAGGTTCCATCACTCAGCTGCCCTCCAAAACCCAACTGGGGAATAGGATTGTCAGTCATGATAATAGAAATAAAGATAGCAGGCACCATAAAGGCAAAGATCAATACGCAATATTGCGCTACCTGAGTATAGGTAATACCTTTCATGCCACCCAGCACGGCATAGAAGAATACAATGCCCATCCCGATCACTACGCCGTAGTTAATTTCAATTTCCAGAAATCGCGAAAACACCACACCAACACCACGCATTTGACCGGCGACATAGGTAAAAGAAACAAATAGGGCGCAGATCACCGCAACAAAGCGCGCAAGGTTGGAATAGTAACGATCACCGATAAAATCAGGAACGGTAAACTTGCCAAACTTCCTTAAATAGGGCGCCAACAATAGTGCTAGCAGTACATATCCTCCGGTCCAGCCCATTAAATAGACTGCTCCGTCATAACCCATAAAGGATATTAAACCAGCCATCGAAATAAAGGAAGCTGCAGACATCCAATCAGCTGCAGTGGCCATACCATTTGCCAATGGGGAAACACCCCGGCCGGCGATGTAGAACTCCTTTGTAGTTCCGGCTCTTGACCATATTGCTATCCCTATATAGATCAAGAAGGTGGCAATTACGATGATGTAGGTCCAGGTTTGTACGTCCATGGGATTAGGATTGATCGGCTTGGTATTTTTTATCTAGCCGATTCATCAGCCATACGTATACAAAGATGAGAATGACAAAAACATATATGGAGCCCTGTTGCGCGAACCAGAATCCTAACTTAAAGCCTCCTATCCTAATCTCGTTGAGTTGGTCCACCCATAAAATACCACAGCCATAGGAAACCACAAACCAGATGGATAATAAGATGAATAAGTACTGTAAGTTCTTACGCCAATATTGATTTGCTTTGGCTTTACGCTGCTGCATTAATTGAAGTTATTGATTTTCAAGGCATCAATATATCAAATTTTAACCGCTATCAAAACGGGACCTATGATACAAACTCAACCGAAACTGCCAATAACGCTCCCAAAAGTGCTACTATCAGTTTAGGCGCGTTGAAAGAGTGGCTAGGGCTGCTTTCGAAAAATATGGTGGTTGAAATGTGGAGGAAATTGCCACAAACCAGAGCAAAAATACCGGTAAGAAAGGAAGAAGAAATGACATCCCTCTCACCAAGAAAATCGCTAAGCCAAAGTCCAAGTGGAGTGGTAAGCGCAAATAATATGAGCAATGCTACTGCTATAGATCTATTTTTGTAGTTGCAAAGCAAAACAGACATCAATGCAAATGCAGCAGGCATTTTGTGTAAAACGATGCCCAGCAGCAATCCATTGGCTTGATGATGTTGATGGATCTCAGAAGGGTGCCCAAGCAGCGCTCCCTCCAATAATGCGTGCAGGCACAGCGCCACCAGCAAAGAGATAATAGTCGAGCTGTGATGGTGGTGGTGCTCATCGGCTAGATGCAGATGGCCATGCTCTACCCCCGAGGTAAAAAAGTCTAACAATAGTTGCATGAAAAACCCAACCAATATCAGCAACCCAATCATCCCAGGGTTAGGTTGATCAACAAATAATTCTGGTAACAAGTGAACAATTGTAATAGAAAAAAGAAAGGCTCCTGAAAAAACCAGGCCTAAATAAAAATATTTGGAATTAATCTTGGGAATGATCAACGCCACTAGACCAGCAAGCAAAGTGGTGAAGAAAAGTATTAGAATGTTAAGTAGCATTACTAGTTCATAGTTCTTTTGTTCCTAGTTCTTAGTTGTTAGTCCATTTATTTCTGCAATACAAAGATCATCCTTTCGGAGTTCTCATGATCATAAGGGTTCAAATTATAATCGCCATAGTTTCCCAAAAGCTTTAAATCAGCTTTAATAAAATCACGCAGAAACTCAATTTTTCGAATCGCTTTTACCTTTTCTTGAAATTGAAATTTCCTACCCTGATCCTCAAAACTAATATTCTTAACAATAAAATTTTTAGCGTTTAGGTACTTATCAATCTTAAATTGAATCCCTTTCACTATCTTTATTTCACTTGGCACTAACCTGTCAATTACCGTATAAGGATTCAGAAAATCAATTACCATTTTGCTTCCTGGTTTGAGCGCTTGAGTCGCCGCAATAATAGCCTGTTCATTTTCTTCTTCTGTATCGAAATATCCAATGCTAGTAAACAAATTTAAGACATAATCAAAAGCATTTGTTTGGAACACTTCCCGCATATCGTGTACATAAAAGTGCAGCCGATCATTTTCAAATTGTTGCGCGTAGGCTATGTTTTTTGGTGAGAGGTCCACCCCTACCACATCAAGTCCTAAACTATTAAGATAAATCGCATGGCGGCCTTTGCCGCAGGCCAGATCAAGAACCTTATCTGAAGATTGGAAATCAAAATATTCATTTAGGTGATTTATAAATCTTATCGCCTCTTCCTGGTCTCGATCCTTGTAAAGAATATGATAATAGGGTGAGTTAAACCAAGTGTTATACCAGGCTGAA
>JBPCUG010000615.1:0-12481 GCA_051011275.1 Cyclobacteriaceae bacterium
TTGATACCCAACACGCACGATCCTTCGCAAGGAGCTGGGCATACCCTCCCTGTAAACTCAGGGAAGTTATTAGTCATAAGCAACAACTTGAGAGCCTCCTCCCACTGGCCATGGTATACCATATCATTCCAATCAGGAATCAGGTTATTAATTGGGCAGCCCGTGGCCATTCCTGAAATTATGGTTCCTGTATGACAGAAAGGAACACCGCAATCCATGCATCTGGCCCCTTGGGTCTGCAGTTTTTCTTCCGACATTGGCTCGTGGAACTCGTTCCAATCCTTAACGCGTTTTTCCGGACTCCGGTCAATTGGCGTTTCTCTTTGATACTCTAAAAAACCGGTGATCTTCCCCATATCGTTATCCTGCAGCCTCCAACTCCGCTTGTTTCAACAAAGCTTTTTTGTAATCACGAGGCATGACTTTTACAAAAGCCTCTAGTGAACGCTCCCACTGAGCCAGCATACGCTTGGCCACGTTGCTATCAGTATATTTAAGATGGTTTTCTATCAAACGACGTAGCAGTTGAATATCATCATAAGCCAAAGGATCAAAATCTACTAATTCCCTATTGCAGTAAGGTTTAAACTTCCGATTTGGATCATATACGTAGGCTACACCCCCACTCATACCAGCAGCAAAGTTCCTTCCTGTTTCGCCAAGGATAACTGCTATTCCGCCAGTCATGTACTCGCAGCCATGATCCCCTACACCTTCAACCACCGCAGTAGCTCCAGAGTTGCGCACACAGAAGCGCTCTCCAGCTAGCCCTCGGATGTAAGCCTCTCCCGAGGTGGCGCCGTAAAATGCTACATTACCAATGATCATATTCTCCTCAGCTACATACTTCGATTCCTTATGAGGGTAAATAATTAACCTAGCACCTGATAAGCCCTTGCCGAAATAATCATTAGCCTCCCCTTCCAATTCAAAAGTGACTCCCGGAGCGGTGAAAGCGCCAAAGCTCTGTCCTGCAGATCCGTTAAAGTTGTAGTGCAGGGTATCCTCTGGTAGGCCAACCCTTTTGTACTTTTTCGAAATTTCATTAGACAGTAAACTACCTACGGCTCTATCCGTATTTCTAATTTCAAACGATCCTCTAAACGAAGTCCCTTGGTCCAATGTGCGCTTCGCCGATTTCAGTAGGATCCAATCCAGGATGCCATCCATTTCGTGGTCCTGCTCAATCTGATGATAAAGGCCTACCGATTCTTTTGCCGGCTCCTTGTATAGAATCGGGCTTAGATCTAGTTGTTGAGATTTCCAGTGCTCCTGATCATCCCTGAGCCTCAAGGCGTCAACCTGGCCAACCATTTCATTTACTGTGCGGAAACCCAGTTCCGCCATAACTTCACGAAGATCTTCAGCCAGAAAATGGAAGAAATTTACCACATCCTCGGGCCGACCGGTAAAAAGTTTGCGCAGTTCCGGATTTTGCGTTGCGATGCCTACAGGGCAAGTATTCAAATGGCATTTTCGCATCATTATACAACCCTCCACTACCAAAGCAGCAGTTGCAACTCCCCACTCTTCTGCTCCCAACAGCGTAGCAATGGCTAAATCTCTGCCTGTACGGATCTGCCCATCGGTTTGAAGCACCACGCGACTGCGCAACTGATTTTTGACCAGGGTTTGATGTGCTTCAGCTACTCCTAGTTCCCAAGGCAAACCCGCATGTCTTATCGAACTAATAGGAGATGCACCTGTTCCCCCGTCATGACCAGAGATCAATATGACATCTGCCTTGGCTTTGGCTACACCTGCAGCGATCGTGCCCACACCGGCTTCAGCCACCAGCTTAACATTTATCCTCGCATCGCGATTGGCATTTTTTAAATCAAAGATCAGCTGCTTGAGATCCTCTATAGAATATATGTCGTGATGTGGCGGAGGTGAGATCAATCCAACACCTGGGGTGGAGTGTCTTACCCGGCCGATCCACTGATCCACTTTATGACCAGGCAGCTGCCCACCTTCTCCGGGCTTGGCTCCTTGCGCCATCTTGATTTGCAACTCATTGGCATTGGCTAGGTAGTAACTCGTAACTCCAAAACGTCCGGAAGCTACCTGCTTGATTGCCGAGCGTTCCCAGTCTCCATTGGGCTTAGGCTCAAACCTTATTTCATCTTCTCCGCCTTCGCCGCTGTTACTTTTGCCCCCAATACGATTCATTGCGATGGCCAATGTACTGTGCGCTTCATGTGAAATGGAGCCAAATGACATGGCTCCGGTAGCAAACCTCTTAAAGATATTCTCTTTTGGCTCTACTTCCGACAACGGAATGGAAGGCCGTTCTTTAAAATCTAAAAGGCCTCTAAGGGTATAGGCTTCTTTTACCTGATCGTTGATGCGTTTTGCGTATTGCTGATATCGTTTGTAATCGTTGTCCCTGGTCGATCTTTGGAGCAGGTGAATTGTCTGAGGGTTGAAAAGATGTCGCTCTCCTGACTTCTTCCATTGATAAACACCACCTACATCCAACACATCACCGTACATTGAAGCTTCAGGAAACGCTTGAGCCATTCGATGTCGAACTTCCTCAGCTAAGTCATCAAAAGAAATCCCGCTGATCCTGGAAACAGAGTCAGTAAAACATTTATCCACCACCGCCTCGTTAAGGCCTACAATTTCGAATATCTGAGCACCTTGATAAGATTGTAATGTAGAGATACCCATCTTGGAAAAGACTTTCAGTAGACCATAATTAATGGCTCCAATATAGTTGGCAAAAGCCTTCGCTTGATCAATGCTGGGTTCGATCAGTCCACGTCTTATCAAGGATGCTATGGTATCAAAAGCAAGGTATGGACTAATGGCATTGGCACCGTAGCTGATCAGGGTGGCAAAATGATGTGTCTCTCTCGCATCGCCAGCTTCAATCACTAACCCAACATTGGCGCGAAGGTTAAGATTGATTAGGTGATGATGTACCGCGCCAGTTGCTAGCAAGGAGGGTATTGGCGCCCTATCTTCATCCATATTCCGGTCAGAGATTATTATGATCTTTACATCATTGTCCACTGCTTTGGCGGCGGCTTCGCAAAGCTGGTCTAATCCTTCTTGCAGTCGTCTAGGAGCACCATCGGCATTAAATAATGCCTCTAATGAAATACTCTTAAAATTCGGATGATCGATATATTTTAGTTTGTTGAGATCTTGAGCCGCTAACACTGGATGTGGTAATTGCAACTCCTGGCAATGCTCCGGGGTCGCTTCAAGAATATTAAGGTTACTGCCTATCTTCGTAAACAGTGACATCACCATTTTCTCCCTAATAGGATCAATAGGTGGGTTACTTACCTGGGCAAATAATTGCTTAAAGTAATTAGCTAAATGCTGACTTTGGCTGGATAGTGCTGCTAAAGGAATATCTGCGCCCATGGCTCCAACTGGTTCAATAGCCTTTTGCGCCATTGGAGCGAGTATGACCCTTAAGTCTTCCTGTGTAAATCCAAAAGCCTTTTGCTTTCTCATCAAATCCTCAGGATTATCGGTGACTATCACATTTCCGGATTCCGGCAGGTCCTCTATCTTTACTCTATTGCTATCAAGCCATTCTCCATAAGGCATTTCAGAGCAAATGTCAGCCTTTAATTCCTCATCACTAATGATACGACCTTCTTCAAGATCAGCCACGAACATTTTACCCGGCTGCAGCCTTCCCTTAAGTACAACTTTTGATTCATCAACCGGCAAAGCTCCAGCCTCAGAAGCCATTACTAGCAGGTCATCCTCTGTTAGGCAATATCTTGATGGACGCAATCCATTCCGGTCAAGCGTGGCACCTACAATTACACCATCGGTAAAGCAAATCGAAGCCGGTCCATCCCAAGGTTCCATCAACGAAGCATGGTACTCGTAAAATGCCTTCTTCTCAGGTGACATCATATCATTGCCTTGCCAAGCCTCAGGGATCACCATCATCATAGCATGGGGTAGCGAACGCCCTGCCAAGACTAGCATTTCAATGATAGCATCTAAATTTGCAGAATCAGAATGAGCCTTGTCGCAAACTGGCAATAACAACTCCAACTCTTTGTCTGTGAAGAATGGGGATTTAAATAGAGCTTGCTTTGACCTCATCCAATTAACATTCCCTCGAATCGTATTGATCTCTCCGTTGTGAGCAATGTAGCGAAATGGCTGTGCCAACTTCCACTTTGGGAATGTATTAGTAGAGAATCGAGAGTGAATTAGAGCCAGAGCCGTCTCTACCCGAGAGTCCAACAGATCAGGATAGTAGGTTTTTAACTGATCAGTGCGAAGCTGTCCCTTATATACTACAGTCTTTGTGGATAATGATGACCAATAGAATTCATAATTATTACCAGGTATTGATCGTCCCCGTGTAGTACTCCCAATTGAGTGTGTGGTGTGCATGCGAAAGACAAACAATTTTCTTTCTAATATTTCCTGCGCCTTTTCTTCAGGTTGCTCTTTGAGTTGGATAAATATTTGTTCGTAGTGTAACTCTACCGACTTGGCGGTGGCTCCTATATCCTGGTTATTGGTCGGTATGCTACGGTATCCCAGTATTTCCAGATCCAGTAAATCGGCAACCTCTTGCAGTCTTTCACGACATGCTTCTCTCACAGGTTCCTCCTGAGGAAAGAAAATCATGCCAACGCCATACTGCCCCTGCTCAGGCAATACAAATCCCGATTGCTTGCAAGTATCCACCAGGAATTGGTGTGGCACCTGTATCAGGATACCGGCACCATCGCCCGTTTCTGGCTCGCATCCACAGGCCCCGCGATGCTCCATATTTTCTAACATGGTTAAAGCATTGCGTACTATCTCATGCGACTTTACTCCTTTCAGATGCGATACAAAACCAATACCACAAGCATCGTGTTCCATGCTGGGTACATAAAGAGATTTTTTGGTGCTATTTACCATTTATTTTTAGCGATACTATTCAGCAGTAAGCCATCTCACAGCTGATCAATTCCCATCAATATCTTACTTTGAAAAAATTAGTGTGTCCCCTGTGGCTCATTGTCTCAGTAAGCCATTTCACTCTAACCGCAGGTCTTGCTAGAATTTATAAAATTAACAAAATCCGATTTTATTCAAAAATTTAATAAACAGTTGGAATAATTTTACATTATTCGCAATAAATCATCCGTTATGTGTTGATTTGTCAGTTTACTTAAACTTTAAATCACTTCTTTTATCAAATTTCCATTGGTCACATCAATCATATCAGGTACTGAAACAGGTCTTCTTGGTCGTTAATGTATTCATAAGCAAAACCTTTGCTTTTCATTCTAGCCACCAAGGCATCGTAATCACCAGGATTTTGCAATTCAATTCCCACTAGAGCCGGACCTTTTTCCCGACTATTCTTTTTGGAATACTCAAAATGGGTAATGTCATCTTTTGGGCCAAGCACTTCAGTTAGGAACTCTTTCAATGCACCGGCACGCTGAGGAAACCTTACAATAAAATAATGCTTCAAGCCCTCGTAAAGCAGAGAGCGTTCTTTGATCTCCTCAGTCCGGGTAATGTCATTGTTACTTCCACTTACTACGCAAACCACATTTTTCCCCTTAATTTGATCTTGAAATTGATCTAAAGCGGCAATGGTAAGGGCACCAGCTGGCTCAGCAACAATGGCCTCTTCATTGTACAATTTCAAAATGGTTCCGCATATTTTGCCTTCAGGAACAGTTACCACTTCATCTAACAACTCACTACATATACTAAAAGTCAGATCTCCTACTCTTTTGACTGCTGCACCATCTACAAATTTGTCAATCTTCTCAAGGGTAACATTTTCACCCTTTTCAATCGATACTTTCATCGCCGGTGCACCGGCAGGCTCAACTCCAATCACTTTGGTCTGTGGGCTTAGTTGCTTGAAAACTGCGGACACCCCTGCCGAAAGCCCTCCTCCTCCAACGGGGACAAAAAGATAGTCGATCTGATCATTGCTGTCCTCCAGAATTTCTAGTCCAACGGTGCCTTGGCCTTCGATCACTTTGAGATCATCAAATGGATGAATAAATTCACTTTTATTCTCTTTACTGAACGCCATGGCTTCCTGATAGGAGTCCTCAAAACTATCGCCAGTCAGCACCACCTTTATATGGCCCTTCCCGAACATCTCAACTTGCGTAACTTTTTGCTTAGGTGTTGGATTAGGCATGAAAATGGTGCCTTGTATTCCTAACTTGCGACAGGAGTATGCCACACCTTGAGCATGGTTTCCGGCACTTGCGCAAACCACTCCATTTTTTAGCTGGTCTGCAGAAAGGCTGGATATCTTATTATAGGCACCTCGTATTTTATAGGAGCGCACCACCTGTAAGTCCTCTCTTTTTAGAAGAATTTTAGCCTGATGTCGATCCGAAAGATTCAGGTTCTCCATCAATGGCGTTTGAGTGGCCACTCCTTTCAATCCCAACCGAGCCAACTGAAATTGCGCAATGTTGGGATAGTTCTGCTTATCTACGGGAGCTTTTATCATACCTATGTAATAATAAGAAACCTATCCTTCCACCGGACTAGCCTCATTTTTGGGTTGATTTTGCGGTCGTAATTTTCGCACCATAGCCCCGGCCTGCCACATTTCTGAGTCTCGGAGTTCACGAAGTTCTGCTTCTAACTTTTCGCGATAATCGGGCTGACTGTTAGTTTCGATAGATCGTTTGGCTTCTTCACCGGAGGCGACTTTGTCGTAGAGCTCTTCAAATACAGGCTCAACCGCCTCCCGAAATTTATGCCGCCAATCAAGTGCCCCTCTTTGAGCGGTGGTGGAACAATTGGCGTACATCCAATCCATCCCATTTTCAGCTACCAGCAGTATCAAACTCTCAGTCAACTCCTCAACGGTTTCATTAAAAGCTTCGCTAGGGGTATGTCCACGACGGCGCAATAGGGCATACTGGGCTTCCAAAATACCGGCCAGGGCTCCCATTAATGTTCCTCGCTCACCGGTAAGGTCGCTGTACACTTCTTTCTTGAAATTGGTTTCAAACAAGTAGCCCGAGCCAACACCAATGCCTAAAGCTATCACTTTGTCTCTGGCCTGGCCGGTAGCATCTTGGTGAATAGCAAAACTGGAATTTAACCCTTTGCCTGCCAAAAACATGCGACGTAAACTTGTACCGGAACCTTTAGGAGCCACCAATACTACATCTACATCAGCCGGCGGTTCGATACCAGTTTGGTCATTGAAGGTAATCCCAAAACCATGTGAAAAATAAAGCGTTTTACCCGGGGTTAAATAACTCTTTACCGTTGGCCAGACTGCTATTTGGCCAGCATCAGAAAGCAGAAATTGAAGGATAGTACCTCTTTCACAAGCCTCCTCTATACTGAATAAAGTCTCGCCCGGCACCCAGCCGTCAGCTACAGCTTTATCCCAAGATGCAGAAGGCTGCCTTTGACCAATGATCACATTAAATCCGTTGTCTTTTAAGTTCAGAGCTTGACCTGGACCTTGCACACCATAGCCGATAATGGCAATGGTTTCATCTTTAAGTGTCTCAAGAGCTTTCTCTAAAGGAAATTCTTCTCTGGTGATGACGTTTTCTTCTACTCCGCCAAAATTTAGTTTTGCCATTTTTATTTGCTTTTAGTATTTACTGTCTGATTACTGTCGTTATTATTAGAAACATTTCTAAGCGTTTCAAGAAAGTCGTCCGTCCGTCGGGTTGACTTGGACATAGCCACCCTACCTGAACGTACAAATTCCAATACGCCATAAGGTTTTAGTTTTTCAAAAAGATCCTGAGTCTCATGTTGATGGCCAGTCTTCTCAATTATGATATAGTTTTCTTCAATGACCAAAATGCGCGCGCCGTTGTTACGTACCAGATGTTCCGCCTTATCTCCATCAAGAAATACCGCTGTAGGCACCTTGTAAAGGGCAATCTCCTGATAATAGATCTCGTCCTGCTCATAGACAAAAGCCCAAAATACATCCACTAATTTTCGCAGTCTCTTTACCACTTTCTCCACTTGTTCCTTAGTAGTGTGAACCACAATAGTATAGCGACTTACTCCTTCCACCTCAGATTCCGAAACATTGATGCTGTCAATATTGATTTTCCTTCTGGTAAAGATGATGGTGACCGCATTAAGCAAACCACTTCTGTTTTCCGTAAGAATAGAAATATTGAACGCGCGATATTCGGGCTTCTCGTTTTCTACCAAGGTGTTCACCTGGGTGCTATGTTCATTGTTGTTTGCCATTTTACTCCAATCTAATATTAGCCACTGAATCACCTGAAGGAATCATTGGAAATACGTTCTCTTCCTTTTCGACTACAACCTCTATCAAATGCGCCCTTGGATCGGTCAACATCTTATCAATTGCAGCAGAGAGATCGTTCCGCTTTTCTACTTTCTGGTTATTTAAGCCAAAGCCTTGAGCAATGATGGTAAACTCTGGGTTGACCATTTCAGTGGAGGAATACCTTCTATCAAAAAACAATTGCTGCCATTGACGCACCATCCCTAAAAAGCTATTATTAAGAATTACGATCTTTACCGGGATCTGGTATTGAAAAATTGTAGCCAATTCCTGAAGCGTCATTTGGAAACCTCCATCACCTATAATAGCCACAACCGGTCTTTTTGGTTGACCCACTTTTGCCCCCATAGCCGCCGGCAAGGCAAAGCCCATGGTTCCTAACCCGCCTGAGGTTACACTACTATGTGGTTTCTTAAAACCATAGTATCTGGAGGTGACCATCTGATGCTGACCAACGTCAGTTACAATGATCGCTTCTCCTTTTGTTTGCTCAGAGATGATCTTCACCACTTCTCCCATGCGTAAACCACCTTTCGAGGGATTCAGCTCCTCCTTAATAATTTTGTCAAACTCAATCTTATTTAGGTCTCTAAATTTTTTCAGCCAATCAGCATGTGCTCTTTGCTTTACTAAAGGCAACATCGTTTCAATGGTTTGTTTGGCATCTGCATTAATTGCTACGTCGGTTTTCACATTTTTGTCGATCTCAGATTGATCTATTTCAACGTGGATCACTTTCGCTTGTGTGGCGTATCGTTTTAAATCTCCAGTCACGCGATCATCAAAGCGCATACCTATCGCGATTAGAACGTCGCACTCATTGGTTAGTACATTAGGTCCATAATTGCCATGCATGCCTAACATGCCCACGTTCAATGGATGATCGGCATGTAAGGCCGAAAGACCCAAGATAGTCCAAGCGGTGGGTATACCGGTTTTTTCTATAAATGTCTTAAGCACATCTTGAGCCTGTGAAAGCAATATACCTTGGCCAATCAAAAGAAAAGGCCTTTTAGCCTGATTGATCAAATCAACAGCAGCTTGGATCGGCGCCATATCGACCGGAAGACTAGGTTGATAACTTCTTATGCCTTCGCATTTTTCGTATTCGAAATCGAGCTTCCCAAATTGTGCGTCCTTTGTAATATCGATTACCACGGGCCCGGGCCTACCGGAGTTGGCTATATAAAAAGCCTTGGCTATTATTTCTGGGATCTCTTTGGCCTCAGTGATTTGGTAGTTCCATTTAGTCACAGGCATAGAGATGCCGATCACATCGGTTTCTTGAACAGCATCAGTACCCAAAAGATGAGATGGCACCTGGCCAGTGATACAAACGATCGGCGTGCTATCGATCTGCGCATCAGCAATTCCGGTAATTAAATTTGTTGCTCCAGGGCCTGATGTGGCAAAACAAACACCCACTTTTCCCGTCACTCGAGCATAACCTTGAGCTGCATGTGTAGCACCCTGCTCATGCCTGACCAAAAGATGCTTCAATTGATCCTCATAATGAAAGAGTGCATCATAAATAGGCATAATTGCCCCGCCAGGATAGCCAAATATGGTATCCACCTGCTCATTCAACAAAGAAAGTATAACCGCCTCCGCACCGGAGATGGTTTTTGGAGCAATCACCTTTTTGCTCTTGTTGGATTTGGTAAGTGTATCCATAATATTACAAATCTGTTACGCACCCCTCGGAAGCTGACGAAACCGAACGTGCATACTTATATAAGATCCCTTTGCTTGCTTTTAGATCAGGAGCTTTCCAACTCTTCCTTCTTTGGTCCAGCTCCCCTTGTGATAAAGCAACTTCCAATCGATTACCTGCAGCATCAATGGTAATGACGTCGCCATTTTCTAGTAAACCAATAGCTCCGCCTTCCTGTGCTTCAGGGGTAATATGACCAACTACAAACCCATGGGTACCTCCCGAAAATCTACCATCGGTAATTAGGGCCACTTCTCCCCCTAATCCAGCCCCCATAATGGAGGCTGTCGGCTTCAACATTTCTGGCATCCCAGGACCACCCTTCGGGCCCTCATATCGGATCACTACCACATCGCCTTTTTCCACCTTCCCTTCTTGTATTCCTTGATTGGCCTCAAACTCACTTTCGAATACTTTAGCCGGTCCACTGAACTTCTCTCCCTCTTTCCCAGTAATTTTGGCCACTGCACCGCCTGAAGCCAGATTGCCATATAAAATTTGCAAATGACCAGTGGTTTTAATCGGGCTATCTAATGGCTGAATGATCATCTGATCAGACTTGAGTGGACTTAACTCACTTAAATTTTCAGCAATCGTTTTCCCCGTAACCGTCAAACAATCTCCATCCAAGTAGCCAGCCTCTAGCAGAAATTTCATCACTGCCGGAGTTCCACCTATGCGATGTACGTCTTCCATCAAATACTTTCCACTTGGTTTTAAGTCAGCCAAGTAAGGAGTACGATCGCTTATCCTTTGGAAATCATCCATGCTAAGGTCGATATCCATAGATTTGGCGATAGCGATCATGTGCAACACTGAATTGGTCGACCCCCCTAGTACCATCACCATGGTTAAGGCATTTTCAAAAGATTTTTTGGAAACGATGTCACTAGGTTTAAGATCTTGTTCCAATAATAGCTTGATAGCTGCTCCAGCCCGCTGGCACTCGGTGTGTTTTTCAGAACTAATAGCCGGATTGGACGAACTGTAGGGCAAACTCAGGCCTAATGCCTCAATAGCTGAAGACATGGTATTAGCTGTATACATACCACCACAGGCTCCGGCGCCTGGGCATGCATTTTCAACCACACCCCGAAAGTCTTTTTCGGTAATAACACCTGCATATTTTTCACCTAGTGCTTCAAATGCCGATACAATGTCTAGCTTTCTGTCTTTATAATGTCCGGAAGCGATGGTACCACCATAAACCAAGATTGCCGGGCGATCCAATCTACCAATAGCCATCATGGCCCCAGGCATATTTTTGTCACAACCAACTACAGTAATCAGTCCATCGTAACTTTGTGCATTCACAACTGTTTCAATGGAATCAGCAATAATGTCACGAGAAGGAAGGGAATAGCGCATACCAGTGGTGCCCATAGAGATCCCATCACTGACCCCGATCGTATTAAAGATCAAGCCTACCAATTCTTTTTCTTTAGTCCCTTCTTTAACCTTCAAAGCCAATTCATTGAGGTGCACATTACAAGGGTTGCCTTCATAACCGGTGCTAACTATCCCTACTTGCGGCTTCTTCAAATCCTCGTTAGTTAAACCGATTGCATGTAGCATAGCTTGTGCCGCAGGTTGCCCCTCGTTCTGAGTGATGCGTTTGCTGTATTTATTAAGCTCCATTAAACCAAAGTAAAATCGCGATATTCATCATTGGTCACTCCTTGCCGGTACATTAAGAATAGGCTGTAACCAATAGTGTCTTCCCAATCCATTTTAAAATCATGCCCGCCAACCGACTTGATTCCAGCAACCTCTGTGGCCGTACCAGTGAAAAAAGCACTGTCTGCATCAATCAGATCTTCTGGGGTAAAGTTTTTCTCAACTACCTTGTATCCCAACTCCTCAGCATAAGCAATTACCGTAGCCCTGGTTATTCCTGGCAATATATTATCCTTGCGAGGGGTATACAACACTTCATCCTTTTCAAAGAAAAAGTTGGAACCAGGGCCTTCCGCAACATTACCATTTTCGTCCATGAGCAAGGCTTCATCGAAACCCTTAGATTTAGCTTCCATACTAGCTAAAATGGAATTGGTGTATTGCCCACATATTTTCGCATCAACCGGTCCGGTTTTAGGGCTTTGCTTCTCATACGACGAAACCATTACTTTTAATAGATTACTGCTTCCCAGAAAGCGGCCCCACTCCCAAGCTGAAAGTAATACATATACATCTTCGCTATTTGACAACATCATGCTTTCGCCCAGATATACCAATGGGCGGATGTAAGCATTCTTCAAATTGTTTTTGGACAGAAGCTGATAAGCTATCTCAGTTAACTCCTCAGCAGAATAGTCAATCTTGATATTCATCTTAGCCGCCGAGTAGTGAAGTCTGTCAAAGTGTTCTTTGGCTTTAAATATTTTTGTCCCGGTCGGGGTCTCATAGGCTCTGATACCCTCAAAGACACCATTGCCATAGTGCAGTGTTTGACTAAACAACCCAGTAGTGGCTTCATTGGCTTTGAGCCACTTACCATTGAGAAA
>JBPCUG010000616.1:0-12612 GCA_051011275.1 Cyclobacteriaceae bacterium
CTACTAGTACAATACCTGAGATGCCCGCAATCCCAAACCCAGGTATCACAAAAACTTCAAGAGCGATCAGCACCAAGCCAACAAAAAATAAAATGATCTCCCAATTTTCAGCTAGTCCATTAAGATAATATGGGGTGAAATACAAGATTGCCGCAATCAAAGCTGCTAAGATTGGGAATCCAACTCCTGGGGTCTGCAATTCAAAATAGATACCTCCAACAATTACTAAGATGAGGATCCCACTTACGAAGGGATTGAGGAATATAGCGATGATCTTTTCGGTTGACGGGAGTTCGTAATGGACTACTTCAGCGTCTTCCAACCCTAATCGTTTGTAAAGATCATCAAGAGAACTTACTTCTGCTTCACAAAATCCATTTTCGATCGCTTCAGAAGTTGAGAAAGTAATAATTTCACCGGCTTCGGAAACCCCTTCCACTTCTAATGTCTCGTCTACCATGGCCTCTGCGATCTTCGGATCTCGCCCTTTTGCTTCAGCAGTAGATCGCATTATGGACCGCATATAAGATTGGTATTTATCAGGTGCTGCTTGGCCGTCAGGAGTGACTACTGTAGCTGCTCCGATCCGCGCTCCCGAACTCATATAAATACTATCGCAGGAAATGGAAAGCAATGCCCCAGCTGAAGCAGCGTCCTTATTTATGAAAACGTAAATGGGTTTTTCATATTCAAGCAACGTTTTATTGATATCCATGGCGTCATTTAAAGCACCCCCCGGGGTACTCATTTCTATGATGACCAGATCTACGTTTTCCTCATCGGCTTTGTCCAGTGCCAGCGTAACATATCTATTAGTCCGGGCATCAATCACATCTTTGATGTCCATCAATAAAATTTTTTTGGAACCGGAGGAATCCTGCGCTAATGTTACTACCGCTACCAGCAAAAGGAAAAGAAGCGAAAATTTCCCTTTATGGTATTGCCATCTACTTGTCATAAACCTCTATTTTACCTTCTCTAAGATAGCAAAAAAAAGCCACTATCGATCAAACAGAACCTCCTTTAGCAGCCCATGACTTACCTGTTGATAAAATAAACTCTCCCTTATAGCGTTCCACTTTTAGAAGTTAAATGGGCAACAGAAGTCTGAATTATTTTAGTAATTTTATATCGTTTTATTTTCAAAAGCTGGACAAGGTGAGAAGTGTTTTGTTATTGGTTATCTGGCTTGGTGCATTTGCCATGTCACAGGCCTTTGGGGTTGCTGTTGAGTTGGATTCCCTGGGTCTTGAGGTTAACGGCGATACCACTTATGTACGACATAAAGTGTCAAAGAAGGAGACCCTATACGGTTTATCAAAAAGGTACCATTCAACCGTTGAAGCAATCGTTAACAATAATCCTGAAGTGAAAGACGGCCTTTCAGTTGGGAAGATTATTAGAGTGCCTTACCGGATAGATCAATTAGGAAAAGTGCACCAGGTGACGGCAGGAGAAACTTTGTATTCCATTGCCTTATTTTACCAGCTTGAAGTGGGTAAATTAATGGCCTGGAATAAGCTGGAGAGCCATGAACTGAAAGTTGGTCAAAAACTAAACTTATCCGATTCACCTGCTACTTCCAAACCTAAGCAGGGCTCGTTTAAAAGGGTTCCAGGAATTACCTATCATACCGTTGCACCATCCGAGACACTATATGCAATTGCCAAAAAGTATAAGGTTTCGATTGCTGCGCTAAAGGAGTGGAATCAATTGACCGGCAATGATCTACAACCTGGACAACTTATTGCGGTGAGTGAAAAGAAAGATAATACCGTTGACCTGACATCGAGCGGTACCACGGTAAGTAATAAGCCAACCATAGAGCCGCAAGCCACTCCTAAAATTGAGCCGACACCTCCTACCTCAACCACCGACATCGAACCTTTATCTGGTGAAATGGTGAAGGAGCAAGGAATAGCTGAAGTGATAAAAGGAGACTATGGCAGTAAGAAATATTTGGCACTGCACCGCAGCGCTCCAGTAGGTACAATTATGCAGGTAAAGAATGAGATGAACAATCTCAGCATTTTTGTGCGAGTGATCGGTCAATTACCCAATACTGGTAATAATCAGAACTTAATCCTAAAAATCTCCAAAGCCGCACAGGAAAGATTGGGGGTGTTGGATGATCAGTTTAGGGTTGAGATCAGCTATATTCCGTAAAATAAATAGTAGGCATCTTTGGTGGCTCCACAATCCCTAAAATCCTTCCTTGACGAAAAAGCTACTTGTTACAATCAGCAATCATTTATTGAGAACGACCCCATTTCAATACCACATAGGTTCACCATAAAGCAGGATATCGAGATCAGTGCTTTTTGGATTGCTATGCTAGCCTGGGGTCAAAGGACCACTATTATAAATAAGGGTTTGGAGCTGATGGACTTGATGGATCAAGCACCGTACGATTTTGTAAGGAACCATAAAGAAGCTGATCTGAAACGGTTTTTGGATTTTAAACATAGGACCTTCAATGTTACTGATACCCTTTACTTCCTGCATTTTCTTAAAAATTATTACAACGAATACGATTCACTGGAGGATGCGTTTTTAGGACCCCAAGGACGATTTGATGATATGGAAAAAAGCCTAACGCACTTTCATAAATTGTTCTTTGATCTGCCGGAAGCTCCGCAGCGTACCAGGAAGCACGTTGCCACCCCACAAAGAAAATCTGCCTGCAAAAGGATCAATATGTTTTTACGTTGGATGGTACGACAAGATACCTCCGGGGTGGATTTCGGGATTTGGCAGCGGATACACCCAAAGGACTTGGTATGTCCCTGTGACCTTCACGTTGATCGTGTGGCCCGTAATTTGGGATTGATTGAGCGTAAAGCGACTGATTGGGCCACAGCCATTGAGCTTACAAAAAATCTCAAGAAATTAGATCCTCAAGATCCTGTGAAATACGATTTTGCTTTGTTCGGTTTAGGAATAGTGGAGCAATTCGGTCGTTAAACCGTTGGCCATTCATCCGGACTATGACGCCAACTTTGTAGTAGCTCCAGTTGGTCGTCCTGAATATAATTTTTGGCTAGCGCTTGTCTGATTAGGGCTTCATAGTTGCTGAGAGAAAACCAACGGATCTGGTCCTGCTGAAAATTCTTGTCTGCCAATTGAAAACCATAACTAAAAATCGCGGCCAGACCGAGTACTTGAAAGCCTGCAGACTGAAGTGCATATACAGCCTTTAATGAACTACCTCCTGTGGAAATAAGATCTTCGATCACCACTACTTTTTGCTGAGGTACTACTTTTCCTTCGATCAGATTTTCCATACCATGTCCTTTGGGTTTGGATCTAACATATATAAATGGTAGGTCCAGCGCATCGGCTACTAACGCTCCCTGGGGTATCCCTGCCGTAGCTACTCCGGCTACTGCCTCAACGCCGGGGAAATGCTGCTTTATTTCTTGGCTAAGTATTTCCTTAATGTAACTCCGTGTTTTAGGAAAAGAAAGTGCTAAGCGGTTATCGCAATAGATTGGAGATTGCCACCCGGAAGCCCAGGTGAAAGGCTGATTGGGATCTAATTTTATGGCTCCGATTTCCAATAACATGCCGGCCACTGTTTCCGCTACCTGTGACACAATCTTTATCTCACTCATGGCGGTGAAATTACAACAATATTTGAAAAACAAAATCTATCACAAGATGAAATATCTAGCCGCTTTAGGAAAGCCTAGAATTTAAATTTCAAAAAAAAATTAAGGTAAGAAGATATGCGTGTGTTTTTTTTATCCGTTATTTGTAGCAACAGAATTTTATTGATGAAACTTTTTATACATGATATCCCGGTAGTAATCAAAAAGCTGAGCAAAAAAACTGACTTGCTAGAATTTGATTATATCATTAACGGAGGAAATAAGAATTTGTATGTGAGTATGCTGGTGGGACACCTGCTGGTACATAATGCCTCCTTGGACCAAATCGATCGACTGTTCAAATTGATGAAAGGGAAGAGTTTGAAAAAACTGAAGTCAGTAACCTTCACAGTTGATGATAGGGAGTCTGTGGTCCATTTTGTCAAGGAGAAATTTAGGATCATTAAAGCAGCCGGTGGACTGGTTCGGAAAAAGGGTCAGGTGCTGCTGATCTTGCGGTTAAAAAAATGGGACTTACCAAAAGGCAAATTGGAAAAAAATGAATCTCCTAGTCAAGGGGCAAAACGAGAGGTGGAAGAGGAGTGCAACGTCAAAGTGTCACTTGACAGTAAGATCTGTTCTACCTGGCATACTTACTCATTAAACGGTAAGAATATCTTGAAGAAAACCACTTGGTACTCGATGACCAGTCTCGACGATAGCAAAATGAAACCTCAGATACAAGAGGATATCGAGGAAGTGAGATGGATGGGCAAAGAGGCTCTCACGGAAGCACTTTACAGTACTTATCCATCTATCCGACACGTATTTGAAGTGTTTGAGGCGACTAAGCTAAAAAAAGTAAAAGCCTCTTAGATCTGATAAGGTAGAAAATCGCTCACGTCTCCACCGTACTTGTGTACCTCACGGATAATGCTAGAACTGATCGCGGCATATTGAGGGGATGTAATTAAAAAGACCGATTCAAGTTGGTTATTTAGATGCTTATTTACTTGGGAGATACTATTCTCGTACTCAAAATCGGTAGTGTTCCGTAATCCACGTAAGAGGTAACCAGCTTTGTACTTCTCAGCAAGTTTTGCTGTGAGCTCATCATATATAATCACTTTTACTTCTGGCTTTTGGATGAAAGTAGACTCTATCTTTGACTGCATCAGTTCAACATCAAAGTAGTGTTTCTTTTTGCTGTTATATCCTATCGCAATAATTATCTCGTCGAAAAGCTTCAATCCCCTCAAAACAATATCTTCATGTCCCTTTGTAAAAGGATCAAAAGAACCAGGGAAGATGGCTATCTTCTTCATGGGGTAAAGTTATTGACAATAGAAGGAACTTAACAAATCGAAATAGCGGTGATCTTCAATTTCGTCAAACTCAAAAGTAAAGTCGAGTTTTGAAGGCCTGGAACCAAAGGAGATATTCCGAATAAACCGGTATAGTATTTCAAACTTTGACGACTTCGGGTTCAGATCGCCCCAAAGCTGGACCTGGCACAAATTGGGATCCAAATTATGTTCTTTCATAACCATCAGAACATACTTGATCATTGTCTTGTCGTTAGCAAATTGAAAGCGATTGAAGTATTCAAATTGATCTATACTGGACACCATAATATCCAGTTCCTGATCTCTAACAAAAAGCGACATACTTCTCGATCTAGTCTTGCCTTCCTGACGTTGTATCCCTTCAATTATTGCACTACTGTGATGAACGATATGCGGGGTCAGGTTAGGATATATTGATTGGAACCATTGCACCAAATCTTTCTTTGCCACAAAAACATTGGCCATATTGATTTGATCATGGCGGTAGTAGTGCGGTTGATCCAGTCTCGCGTTCAATCTATTATTCAGTGATAAGTAGTCGCCAATTACATTTTTGTCGAATAGGGGAGTCGGGATAAAGGCGTATTTGCCATTGCGAAATACCAGCTTGACAGATTTCCAAAACCCCGCATTGAGGAGATGATGATTTTCAAACAGCGCGGTGAGTGCACTTCGAAAAGCCTCATTTGAAGGGCTTGAATGGAAATGATAATCTTCTAGAAGTAGGCAACTACTGGACTTGGTATCGAAAACGGAAAATTGAAAACAATCCTGGCCTATTAGAAAGCACAGCTCATATCTATTCAGATGGTCAACATTGAATTTACTGCTTTTGACCTTACTGACAAGTTGATAATTTGCCACGCTTATTTTCAAGGTTCTTATTCCCAGTTTCCGGCTGTAGTGACTTCAGTTCTGGAACCAAATCGAAGTGGCCTTCTGTTTTTAAAATCGCTATCTTCTTTACGAGTTTTGTCAATGGGATCGGGGTCCACAGCTTCCACCACGTCTACCATTACCCCACTTTTATTGATTTCGTCAGCCCAGAGTTGAAATTTTTTGTCTGAGTCCGGCACATATGCCAATTGTTTAGCATCAAAGCCAGGGTATTCAGTCGACTTAAATAGAGAGTCTTTCACATTTACTGATCCCAAAGTATCGATTTGAACGATCACACTATCCTCACCGTACTCCAAAGGAATAATGATTTCCTTTCTGTTGGTTATATAAATGGTTCCGTTTTCAACGTAGTCGATAAGTTTGTCCCAGTCGCTGGTATACTTACCATTACCGGCTTGGTAAGCCAACTGGGCAGCCCGAATCATTTCAAGCTTTTGGATTACTTTGTCTTCAGCAATCCTTACGGTTTTTTCCCACTGTATATCGTTGTACACACTTCTGACTAGATAGGCAGCCAAAGCAAGGCTGATAGCGAAGAAAACAACGGTCAAGATTTTAGTTAAATTCATTCTCCTTTGGTTTAAATGCAATAATAGCTATTTACACAGGCAAAAAACAAGCATTCCACCTGCTATTTTATGTAATTATTTTCAAAATTAAAATATCCTTTTAAGTTTAAGATCTGCTTGGGATGTTCGACCCCTTGAAATACCGAATGCATTTGGGGGCCCTGTTCACGGGCTAATTCGTCGGCTCCCATAAAAATGGCATTTTCAATAATTTGATCTTTTACATTCATTTCCGGGTCATATCCCGTCTTTAACTTTCCAGACAGCCTTTTGACTCTAAAGAATAGCTCAACTGCATGGAATGGCGGCTGAAGGAGTTCGTAAGCGAACATAAAATCCAACACCTGAATTTCTAACCCTGTTTCCTCTTTAAATTCTCTTATCAAATTCTCAGAAAGGGAGCTGCCAAATTCCACACCACCACCTGGTGGAGACCATAGATACCCTTCTGGTCCCACTCCTTTGTGCTTTATCATAAGTACCCTTTCCTCCTCGTAGCAAATACCACAGACTCGTAGCCTCAAGCGGTTGCCGAATTTTTGTATGACTTCGTTTTTTATATCCACCTTACTTCTGAACTTACGCTTTCTGAATATTATAATTCGAAATAGACTAAAAGTAACAACAGCATAGCGCTTAATTCAAATTTTCTTTAAAGAAATTGAATAGCCCTTTAACTTGATTTGTCCAATTGGCTAGCCCTTCTGAAATACTACTTAAAAAATTTCCCCATCAACCAACCGATGATCAATTGAGGTTATTTGAGCTGATGAATGATTTCGTTAGTAGTTCATCGACTCGGGCCACATTGATAATAAAAGGGTATGCAGGAACAGGTAAAACCTCTAGTCTAAAGGCAATGGTTCAAATGCTGCCCTTTTTTGATTATAAATCACTTCTACTGGCCCCTACCGGGAGGGCTGCAAAGGTGATGTCTGCATATACCAACAAAGCAGCTTTTACCATACATAAGATGATTTTCAAAACAGCAGTAGATAGGGACAGTGGTAAATGGAGATTTAAGCGCCAGAAGAATTACCACAAAAGGACAGTATTTATTGTTGATGAAGCATCAATGCTATCAAACCAAAAAGAATATGGCCAAGTAAGCTTGTTAGAAAGTTTGCTTGAATTTGTATTTGAGCACCCTGATAACAAACTGGTATTTATTGGCGACACTGCGCAACTACCACCAGTGGGTATCGATAAGAGTGTGGCGCTGCAACCGGAATATTTAATGCAGAATTTCCAATTGAGCCTGAAAGATATTACCCTTCGATCAGTGATGAGACAACAACTGGATTCAGGAATTCTCTATAACGCTACTAAACTAAGACAGCTAATTGATACAAAAGGTACTAATCTTGCTCTGGAAACTAATAGTTTTCCAGATGTCTTTAAAATGAGTAGTGAAAGGCTCGAAGACGGGTTGAGGTATGTATATGACAAATTTGGCCAGGGACAAAGTGTGATCGTGTGTCGTTCTAATTTTGCCGCCAATCAGTATAACCAACTGATAAGAAGAAGTATTTTTTTCTATCAGGATGAAATCGAAGCTGGGGACCAGTTGATGGTAG
Organism: Cyclobacteriaceae bacterium; assembly: GCA_051011275.1. Lineage (GTDB taxonomy): Bacteria > Bacteroidota > Bacteroidia > Cytophagales > Cyclobacteriaceae > JBPCUG01. The sequence continues at coordinate 7,983 of JBPCUG010000616.1, forward strand.
TTCGCAACAATTACCTTTATCAGATGGAGACGTCCTCGGGCTTTCTAGCCAATGGTGATTTTGTAGAGATTATGAAAATCAGACATTTTGAGGAGCGGTACGGATTTCGATTTGCAACCTTGGAATTGCAACTCACCGATTACCCCGATGAGGAGAAGTTTGAAGCTTTGGTCCTTCTGGATACCTTGCACACAAAAACTGCCTCCCTGGAGCCCGAACAGTCAACAAAACTTTATCGAGCAGTGGCTGCTGATTACCAGGACATCACCAATCCCAAACTCTTGGCGGCAGCCTTGAAAGAGGACCCTTATCTCAATGCTTTGCAAGTAAAGTTTTCTTACGCCCTTACTTGTCATAAGTCACAGGGTGGCCAGTGGCAAGCGGTTTTTGTTGATCAGGGGTTTCTTAAAGAGGCTAAAACCGATCTAGAGTATCTACGCTGGCTTTATACGGCAGTTACCAGGGCCACTCAAGAGTTATTTTTGGTAAATTTTAGCCCCGAATTCCTAGCGGATTGAGTTTACGGGGCCATTTTAGTTTAAAATCCAGAAATTTACTACAGGTGATATTTCGGCAAGATTATTGTTTTACCAATCATTGATTGAGACTTATTTAAATAGTAGTTTTGTTATATTATAAATAGAAAATTAAGGAATTAGCCATGAGAAAATCATTTTTAGCCGTCGCCGCTTTTTTGATCGTGTCATTTACATATGCGCAGGAAGCAGTAGTTAAAGCCACTGAGGTCAAGGAAGGCCCTATGATCACCTTCGCAGAATCCACCAAGAGTTTTGGGGATATCACTCAAGGTGACGTGGTGCAGCATATATTCCAATTCACAAACGAAGGCACGCAACCACTTATCCTTTCAAATGTGCTTACTACTTGTGGTTGCACAGCAACTGAGTGGCCAAGGGATCCGATTGCACCAGGTAAATCCGGTGAGATACATGTTAAGTTTAATAGCGCTGGCAAAATGGGACCTCAGAATAAAATTGTGACCATTGTTTCTAACGCCACTAATCCAAAAGAAAAGGTGAGCATTAAGACCAACGTGTTACCGAAGAAGGACACTAAAAAAGATACAGAGTAACAATTTGTACTCAGCAATAAAAAAAGGCTTCACTTAAATTGAAGCTTTTTTTTTTTGAAGAGCTATAGGTTCTTAACAATTGCAACCAACAGGAGTGCCCAGCCCAGAATCAATAAAACCCCACCGATCGGAGTAACTGCACCCCACCTAGCATTGTGGGTCCAACATAATACATATAACGACCCGGAAAAAATTAGGATGCCGGCGATCATCGACCAGGAAGCGTATTTCAGTAGACGATGTTGGATATTATACATTAATATTCCTATCAGAATTAAAGCCAAAGCATGATAGAATTGATATTTGACTGCGGTTTCAAACGTTTCCATGCGTTGCTGCGCTTCCAAAGCAGCGCGCCAGGCATGGGCGCCAAATGCACCGATCATAACTCCCAAAGCACCTAACGATGCGCCGGCTAACAGAGCAATTTTTTGCATAGTCATATTTATATTTGGTTTCTGGACCCAAAGATAGCGCTACCCACTCTGATCATAGTACTGCCCTCTTCTATAGCTATTTTGTAGTCACTACTCATTCCCATCGACAGTTCTGTCATCATTATGTTTTCAGGAAGATCCATTCTTTTTATTGTTTCGAATAACTCTTTCAAGTTTCTAAGCTCCGCTCGTATTTGATCTTCGTTCTCTGTAAATGTAGCCATGCCCATCAATCCCTTTACTTGCACTCCTGGATACTCCTCCCATGCTATTTGCGAGATAATCTGTGGCAATTCAGTCGCTTCAAAACCAAACTTGCTTTCTTCCTTGGCAATATGCACCTGCAGTAAGCAAGGGATTACTCGATTGTGTAATAACGCCTGCTTATTAATCTCCCTTAGCAGTTTGATGCTATCGACAGCGTGGATCATGGTCACAAATGGGGCAATGTATTTTACCTTGTTTCTTTGCAAATGTCCGATCATATGCCACTCAATGTCTTTTGGCAGTAGCTTCGATTTATCTGCTAGCTCTTGCACCCGATTTTCTCCAAAGCTTCGGAGTCCCGCATTATACGCCTCTAAAATCAAAGCCGGAGGTTTGGTTTTGGAAACAGCTACCAACCGGCAAGAGGTACCGGCCAATTGTGATTGGAAATGCGATAAGTTTTCCTTGATAGGGGTCATAGCAGTAGAAGATAACTAGTCCTCAAGAGCATTGCTTATGAAAGTTGCTTTCATAAAAAGCCAAAGCAAGAAAAACGCAATCGCCCAGGTGAGATAAATGTGATAAAGGTCAGTGGTGATGGTGTACCTCGATTCCTTTATTTCAACCTTCTCATATTGATCTATTCTGGCAAATACTTCTTCAAGGGCCTGGTTGTTTGACACACGATAAAATTCGCCATTCCCGATATCAGCTATTTTTCTTAAGGTAGTTTCATCTAAGGTGTTTGTAGAGTACTCGGTGCGTCCCCAAATGTCCTTGCCAATCGGCACGCGGCCTTCACGACCAATTCCAATGGTATATATTTTGATGTCGAATGCTTGGGCCAGATCGGCAGCAGAAATGGGATCTATATTTCCGGCATTGTTGTCCCCGTCGCTCAATAGGATCATTACTTTTGTCTTTGATTCCGATTCACGCATACGGTTTATTCCTACTCCGATAGCGCTACCAATGGCAGTACCATTGGTGCTTATTTTATTGAAGGAGATATCATCTATGTAAGTATGTAGTAAATCGTAGTCTGTTGTAAGAGGGGCTAGGGAATAGGCTTCCCCAGAGAAGATCACCATCCCGATCCGATCACCTACACGTCCATTGATAAAATCTCTGGCTGCATTCTTGGCCGCTTCCAATCGGTTAGGCTTAAAGTCTTGAATCTGCATGGAGGTACTTATATCTACCACCAAAACAATATCAATCCCCTCTGTCCATTGATCGACCTGTTCGTTGTGGATCTGAGGTCGAGCCATAGCTGTTACAAGAAACAATAAAACAAAACCGATAGCAATGGTAGGTAGAAACCGCATTAAGCTAAGTGGGCTCCATGATATTCCCCCTCTTGGAAAGGCGGAAGGTAATTTTTGACTAAAAAACTCATCAAATAACCAGCGTAACAAGAGCACAATTGGTATCGCATAGATCAGCAGCAATAAAATAGGATTTTCCCATTCGATTGCTCCAGTTGGCGAATCACTAAAAAGCGAAGGCCAGGCCCATTGCATGATTTGGCTTAGCTTAGCAGCAATCATTGTAGGTAGCTTAAATATGTATTCTAGCAATTCGGTCATTTTCCAATTCGTTCTAGTCGTTGCGTGAATCGCTGTTGCCCAAACTCTTGCAAGTTATCAAACAATTCTACCAAATGATGGGCCTCTAGCCGGTCATAGATGTTACGGTCCAATGATTTTAGGGTTTCTTTAAAGTGACGGTTTTGCTCAATGGTCAAAATTTCTTTGGTCGTAAGCTTTGAGTAGGGAAAGCTCTCCAGCCTTTCCAGGTACTTTTTCCAAAGTGCTACAATATGCTCCACTTTGCTCACGTCCATTGGATCTTCGTTTTTGAGCCGGTCGAATTTCTGGTTGAATCTTTGATGAGCTTTCTTCAAACGGGCAATTTGCATCCTTTGGTAAATGCCCTTTCCAAACAGGGCAATCAATATGGCTATTACCAATAGAACGCCTACAACACTAATTACGAGATATGGGTAGTTAAACTGCTTAGCTACCTCTTGATGCTCGGTATTTTTTAAAAGAGCTAACGAATCTAATTTCTCAGCTATTACCGTTTTGAAGTAGACAGAATCCTTATCTGAATAAATCTCCGTACTGTCACCATCAATGATCAAATAGATTGGTAAGGCAAGCGACTGTACTTCATCCAATTCAAAAGTAATCAAGTGATAAATCACACTATCATAGCTTTGAGTAGTATCAGAAAGAGTATTGAATATATCTTTCCGAACAAACTCGAAAGGGCTAAAGTCATAGGTAGAATCTGGGAAGAGGGCTTCCATCGCTTTGGGATACTTTACCCTAAAACTGTATTCAACCGGAGCGCCAACCATAACGCTATCTTTCAAGAATTCGCCAACTGGTTTGATTTCTTGTGCGGGAACCAGCTCAGGACAAAACCATACTAGCAAGCAAAAAAGATAATGGCTCTTACCCACTTTTAGATTTGGTTTTGTTTCTCAATTTAAAAAGCTTGATCAGCTCGGGTACATAGTCCGATCGTGTGTCGATACCCAGATAGTTGACCTCATGCCTTTTACAGAAATCCGAAAGCTGGTGCTGATTGTCATAAAATCGTTTCTGCATAGTATTCCTCAATCCCGGGAATAATGTATTCATCCAAACCGTCTTGCCCGATTCGTTGTCTCTGATAGGAATTATGCCTAAACTAGGTAACTGCGTTTCCTGCTGATCATGTACCTGAATGATCACTAGGTCATGACGTCTGGACATGGCTTTTAAGTTGAGCCAATAATCTTGGTCGATAAAATCGGATATGAGGATAACCACACTCCGTCTCTTGATCAAATTTAGGGCAAAAGCCAAAGCTTTGTTTAGATCGGTTTTTGGGGACAAGGGCT
>JBPCUG010000617.1:0-2628 GCA_051011275.1 Cyclobacteriaceae bacterium
GATGGAGCCTGAGCAGTTCCTTCAGTTTCGTATGTCGTTGTTGCCGGCCAGCGGTTTCCAATCGGCACAGTATCGCCTGATTGAAATCGGTGCAACTGACCTTGACCAACTGTGGGCTGCAGATGAGCGACCGGATCAGGTGGATGAGAAGGATATAGAAACAATCTACCAGCACATGTATTGGAAGAAGGGAGCAGCTGAGCTATCTACTGGTAAGCGCACCTTAACTCTGCGTCAGTTTGAACTGAAATATGATGAATCGTTCTTACAAAAAGCTCGACAAAGACGGACTACCAATTTAAGACAACAATTTGTAAGAAATTTTCGGCACTCCGATCTGGGAGTCGAGATTATTAATGCGCTACGGGTGTTTGATGTTTTGACCAATCTTGGATGGCCTCTTTCTCATTATAAGTCGGCGGCGCGTTACTTGCAGGGTGACCCAAATGTAATTGCTGCTACAGGAGGAACCAACTGGCAAAAGTATCTACCTCCGCAACGTCAAAGAATAATCTTTTTCCCTGACCTATTTTCCGAAGATGAAAAAGCAGAGTGGGGAAAGGCTGGTTTAATGAAATCAGTTTTAGGTCAGAAATGATTTTATTTTATCGGTTTGAGGGTTTATCATATTTTCATATTGTTTCTATTTTGCTTCTGTGCAGGTTCAGTGCTGGCTCAAAGCAAGAAAGTTGTCATCTATTATGACGGCCAGTTACAAAATAAAAAGGAGGAGTATTTTGTACTGACTGCCCAGCCAGAGGTTTTAGAAGGTCCATATGTCGCCTATTATTCCAATGGGCAGGTAAAGGAAAGCGGAACTTTTCAGAAAGGACAGGCGGTGGATGTCTGGGAATATTATTATGAAAATGGCCAGCCCAAAATGGTTGGAGCGATTAAGGACAACCTCAACTATGGTACTTGGAAGTATTATTTCGAAAGTGGTAAACTTTCTATGGAAGGCAGCCTGATTGATGGCAGACAGGAGGACCTTTGGGTATATTATTATGAAAATGGTATTTCAAAAGCCAGGGGATCTTTCAGGTCAGGCAAGAAGGTTGGTATCTGGAACAATTTCTATGAAAATGGAAATATTAAATCCCAGGTTTATTTTGAAGATTCAAAAGGAGAGTACAAAGAGTTTTATAATTCAGGACCCATAAAAGCGGTTGGGATAAAAATTGATGATAAGATCGATAGCACCTGGACTTACTACTTTGAAAACGGAAGTGTTCAAGCTAGGGGAAATTTCGATAGAGGAGTAAAGACCGGACCTTGGAAATTTTATCACCCCAACGGGAAAGTCTCGGCCGAAGGAGCATATCTAAATGGACTGACGGAAGGAGAATGGGTTTACTACAATCAGGATGGAGGGGTAAGTTCCAGAGGTATCGAAAAGGAAGGTAAAAAGGATGGCTATTGGCAGCTTTTTTACGATGGAGGAGCGCTTAAAGGCAAAGGAATTTTCAAAAACGGAAACGGAGAATACAAAGAATATTACGAAAGTGGTGCATTAAGAACAGTTGGTTTAGTGGAGAATGGAATCAATCAGGGCCAATGGAAGTATTATTATGAAGATGGTATTTTAGAAGGTGAAAGTAATTTCGAGAATGGGAACGGTCCCTACAAAGGTTACTACAAGGATGGATCCCTTAAAATGGAAGGGACCATCGAAAATGGTATTAAAACAGGCATTTGGAGGCTTTATGATAATGATGGAAGCCTAGCTGGCTACTACAAGACTTACTACGAAGATGACAAACCTGTATTCAGGATCGTAGAAGATACTGATTCATTAGGTTCACCATTGGATTATGAGAAACCGGAATACCTCTTTAAAAAACAAAAAATTCGATACTTCCGCCCTCAAATCAATGAATTCAAAGGCATAATAATCGGGACTAACCCTGTAGCCATGATTGCTGGGAGTATACCGTTTACTGTCGAGTATTACATGCAAGAGCGGCTGGGATATGAGCTTCAATATTCGATCATACGGGATCCATTTTTCACAAGTGATGCCAATATTGATCTTAACAAAGATTATCAGAGAGGCTATAGTATCGCCTTAAAACAAAAGTTCTATAGTAAAGATCGAAAACTTGGGATGCCTTATTTTGGGCATGAGTTTCGTTTTACCACCATTGATCACTTTGCCAATATTAATGACTCTCTGAATATAGTGAATAGTTCCGTGCTTGGTGCTGGTGAAATGAGATTCGAATATTCGGTTATCGGAGGATACAGATTTTTGAAGGATGCCGGTGATATTGGTATTACTATAGATGTCTTTGCTGGTATCGGTTTGGGATATAGGGATTTCTCAAAAGATTATCCTGAATTAGAAACTTTTGAGAATATTTTTAGCGATGTAAAAAAATCCAATCTGAGTGTTCCACTTCGGCTTGGTGTGATCATCGGGTACAGTTTTAAAGGACGATAAGTGGATGGTTTTAATAAAAAGAGCGTAACTCTTACGCTATCCCCCGAGGAGGCTTTTGATGAGGTGCGTTTCCAGCATTTTGTCAAAAGAGAATTAGGGGTTGCTTCAAGCAGTGACGTGCATTTTAAATTATTGCGTCGATCAATCGATGCACGAGGCAAGAGAACCAAAGTGCATTTGTCAGGAGA
>JBPCUG010000618.1:0-4262 GCA_051011275.1 Cyclobacteriaceae bacterium
GAATATAGTGATAATTATTACCGATGGGCTGGAATCATGTGATGGAGATCCTTGTGCCGTTTCTTTGGCTTTACAAACTAAGCGAATATTTCTGAAACCATTTGTCATTGGTTTGGGCATGAACAAAAGCTTTGAAGAACAGTTTAATTGCGTTGGCCAATTCTTTGATGCCAGCAATATCAGTGCTTTTCGAAAGGTATTAAATAAAACCCTAAAGCAGACATTGGATAAAACCACTGTAAGTGTAGAGCTTCTTGATATAAATAACCAGCCGAAAGAGACTGATGTCAATGTTACTTTCTTAAACAACTTCACAGGACAAGCGGCATATGAATTCGTCCATTATTTAGATCAATCAGGAAGAACAGACACCGTAGTGGTCGATGCCGTATTATCGTATGATGTAGTGGTAAATACCGTACCCCCAGTAGCCAGAAGAAATGTATATCTTGACGGCGGAGCACACAATGTAATACGAATCAAAGCGCCTCAGGGGAACCTTGCTGTACAGCAGAAAAACCAATCAGAGTATGGCAGTCCCGTAAAGATCATCGTAAGAAAAAGAGGCAAACCACAAACTATAACGCTTTCTGAAATGGGCCGACAGGAAAAGCTGCTGGTAGGCAGGTATGATTTGGAGATCCTAACCTTACCGAGAATATATAGAGGCTCAGTTTCTATTGAGCAAAGCAAAACCACTAACATCGAAATACCAGCACCTGGCGTACTCAACATTAACTCCAATGTCCCCGGCGTAGGAAGTCTTTACCAGATGCAGGAAGATGGTGGACAAAAATGGATCCGAAACCTAAGCGGAAACGCCAGGGAAACATTGGCCATCCAACCTGGTAGTTACAAATTGGTTTTTAGGGCCAACAAAGCAAAAGGAAGCAAGTATACTGAAATACATAACTTTACAATTAAATCGGGATCAACCAAAACCATTAAACTATTTGGCATATGACAAAATATACTTACACAGAAAAGAAAGATACACGATCAGGCTTTGGCGATGGCTTGTTGGAAGTCGGCAAAAAGAACGAGCAGGTGGTAGCACTGTGCGCCGACCTTACCGGTTCTTTGAAGATGACTGCTTTCAAAGACGCTTTCCCTGAAAGGTTTTATCAAGTGGGCATTGCCGAGGCCAATATGATGGGGTTAGCAGCAGGGATGACCGTCGGTGGCAAGATCCCATTTACCGGTACCTTTGCCAACTTTTCAACAGGAAGAGTTTACGATCAAATCAGGCAGTCTATCGCTTATTCTGAAAAAAATGTAAAGATCTGTGCTTCTCACGCTGGCATAACATTAGGAGAAGATGGAGCAACCCATCAGATCTTGGAAGATATGGGTATGATGAAAATGCTACCTAATTTGACGGTAATAAATCCTTGTGATTACAACCAGACTAAGGCCGCTACCATGGCCATTGCCGATCATCATGGTCCAGTCTACCTTCGTTTTGGCCGTCCTAAGGTTCCGATATTTATGCCCGAAGACCAGCCGTTTGAAATTGGCAAAGCTATTACTTTAATACCGGGGAACGATGTAACCATCTTTGCAACCGGACATCTGGTCTGGCCTGCGATTGAAGCGGAAGAACGTTTGGAAGCTCAAGGAATAAGCGCCGAAGTGATCAATATTCATACTATTAAACCATTAGATGAGGAAACAATACTAGCTTCTGTGAAAAAAACCGGTTGTGCTATAACAGCTGAGGAGCACCAAATGAATGGTGGTCTCGGAGGGAGTGTTGCCCAACTGTTGGCAAGAAAACGACCTACACCGTTAGAAATGGTGGCAATTAACGACAGTTTTGGCGAAAGTGGCAAACCAGCACAGTTAATGAAAAAATACGGGCTGAGTACAGATGACATATTTGAGGCGGTTATGAAAGTTATGAAAAGGAAATAATAGCTACTTTTATTCCCGTTGAAACAAGGAATAATTGTAGTGAAAGCAACTTTAAGCTTGTTGTGTATCCTTTTTGTATTCAACCAGTTAACTGCCCAGGTCAATTTTGATTTGGCCCCCAGCACGGCGGTCAAGGAAAACCTTGGCCTTACCATAAATACTCCATTTACCGAGACCAAGCCATTGATCTCACATGACGGCACTACGCTTTATTTTTGCCGGCAAAATTATCAAGGCAATTTCAGGGGACAGGCGGATGAGCAGGATATTTACTTTGCTTCATTGGAAGACACCCAATGGAGTTCGGCCCGAAACTTGGGCTGGCCCTTGAATGATCAACATCCCAATGGGGTCAGCTCCATTTCCACAGATGGCAATACTTTGCTGCTGATCAATCAGTATATAAAGGAAGGTGGTGCTAAAAAAGGTGCATCCATATCCCGTCGAACCAAAGATGGATGGAGTTTCCCCGAGAAGATAAGGATCGACGACTTCTACAACTACAGCCCGTATGTCGACTACTTTTTAGAGGCACAGAACAAGGTACTGCTTTTGGCTGTTCACCGCCAAGATAGCCATGGAGACCAAGACCTGTATGTGAGCTTTAAGGAATCTAATTATTGGTCAAAGCCATTGAATATGGGAGCAGCTATTAATACTTCAAAAGCTGACTTCGCTCCTTTCCTGGCCGCGGATGGAAAAACACTTTACTTTGCCTCTGAGGGGCATGATGGACTTGGCGGGAGTGATATATACTACAGCAAAAGGTTAGATGAAAGTTGGATTGCCTGGTCAGAGCCAGTTAATCTGGGCCCAGCAATTAACACCCAGACCTGGGATGCTTACTATTCCGTGTCTGCCAAAGGGGACTACGCTTATTTTGTATCAAAAAACCCTTCCAACTACTCTAAAGATATATACCGACTAGCGCTGAGAGATGAAAATAAGCCCGAACCAGTAGTAATGATAAGTGGACAGATCCTCTCCAATGAGCAAAAGCTTCTATTATCGGGGATCCTAAATGTTATTGATACTACCGGTAAAGCTCTGGAAGCACAATATGAAAGTACTGATGGCAACTACAAGTTCGTTTTGCCGGCGGGAACTAAGTACAATTTTCAGATCTTGGCCCCTGGCTACCTAATAAAAAAGGAAACGCTAAATCTTACAAAACACAAGTCATTCAAGGACATTAGTCACGATTTCATGCTCACCCCCCTTGCCTTAGGTGAAAAGATCCCTTTGCAAAATATATTCTTCACTCGTAGTCAGCCAACATTAATAGATGCCAGCTACAAGGAACTTCAATATTTAGTTGACTTTCTTAAGATCAACTCAACTGTGGAGATCGAATTGGGTGGGCATACGGACAATATTGGGATTCCCCAATTAAACTTGGAGCTATCCCAAAAGCGTGTAGATGGAGTAAAGGCCTATCTCGTATCGAAAGGGATAGATGAAAATAGGCTACTTACCAAGGCTTATGGGGGTAGTAAACCCATAGCTAGTAATACTTCCGAAGATTCTCGGAAAAAAAATAGAAGGGTGGAATTCACTATTTTGAAGTTATAGAGGAATATGCTATTGAAGCACGCGCTTAGCTCAATTACATGTTTAAACTCCCAGTATCATTACCGCTATTGGACTTCATCACCATTATTTCATATATTGATCCGAACCAACCCAAAGCTATGGATTTGGTATAGTCTTAAAATATTGCAATATTTGTGATCCTTTTGGTGGCTATGAAGCATTTTTTTTACCGAATTACTCCAATTTTAATAGGCTTATTCTGCCTAATTCTTACCCCTGCGCTAGCTCAGAATAACACAATTGATAGTTTATCATCAAGGTTGCACACTGCAAAGCAGGATAGTAATAAAGTAAATATACTTATTCAATTGGGGACGGAAAACTATCCCAGCGATCTTAAAAACGCAAAGGTATATGCTGAAGAGGGATTAAGATTAGCAAAGTCTCTAAATTTTCAGTTCGGCATTGCCTCGGGGAATTTTATCCTTGCTAAGATTCAAAACAAAATGAATTTTCCTGGGGAAGCTTTATTACTCTATGAGAAGTCGCTAGCCATATATGGGCAAAAAAGGAACAGAGCAAAGATGGCTGACATTCTCAATAATATGGGCATCATTTATAAGAACCAAGGGAAGTACCTAAATGCACTTGATGCTTATGAAGAAGCATTTAATTACTACACCAGCCTGAATGACCAATCTGGGGCGAGTAAAACCCTGGTTAATATGGGAAATTTAAGCAAGAAATTGGGCAATCATAAAAAAGCGGCGGAACACTACTTTACTGCTTTACAGGTATTCGATTCTCTTGGCAAT
>JBPCUG010000619.1:0-4846 GCA_051011275.1 Cyclobacteriaceae bacterium
ATGCAATGAGTGTCAACAATTACTCTTACCTCAGAAAAAGAAACCGACTCTTCAGATTCTTCGGGCTGGTCCAAAACAGGAGCGCTCACAATGGCCAAGGATAACATACCAATAATGGAAATAGGGAGGATATACTTTGTCTTTACTTTACGTTCTTTAAGGTTCCAATAATGTTTGATACCGGCGCTGGCTAAAGTAATTCCCAATAGTATCAACCAATTGTAGGCATTGCCGAAGGTGCTGGGAAAATGGTTGCTTATCATAATAAAGATCACCGGTAAAGTAAGGTAGTTGTTATGCAATGAGCGTTCTCCGGCTTTCTTCCCAAGAGACGGATCCAAAGGTTTCCCTAAAACTGCTGCTTTCACCAAGGCCTTTTGGGCAGGAATGATCACGAAATATACATTCCAAGCCATTAAAGTCCCCATAACGGCACCTACATGTATGTAGGCAGCACGGCTGTTGAATATCTGAGTAAAAAAATAAGCAAACCCAGATAGTATAAGAAAGCCTATCACAGCAAATAAAATCTGCTTTTTAACCAGGCTGGATTTGCACATTTGATCATAGATAATCCATCCAACTGCCATACTAGCAATACCGATGAGGATTCCCGTACTGGATGATATATCGGCGACTTGCGGGTCTAGAAGGAAAGCTTTTGCATCCATATAGTAAACCACGCATAGCAACGAAAAACCTGAGAGCCAAGTAAAGTAGGCTTCATACTTAAACCAATGCAACGTCTTAGGCAATTGTTTGGGAGCAACTTTGTACTTTTCCAGAAAATAAAATCCGCCGCCGTGAATAGCCCATAAATTCCCAGCCAGCTCATCTCTAATACCTTCAGTTCTGTTTAGATTGTTTTCCAGGAAAACGAAATAAAAAGAAGCACCAATCCACATGATCCCAGCTACTACGTGTACCCAGCGGACCAATAAATTTAGCCACTCAATGACATAGCCCTGTATATATGTATCCTTTACTAGCAGATAAACGATGCCAGCTGTTACAAATATCGTAGTCAGAATGGTCACTACTTGCTTGATTTGTTTAATGTTAATTCGTTGCTGGTTGAGATTGTAAATGTATTCTGAAGGACGCCGATCAATGGTAGCCTCTATTTGTGACGCCAGAACTTTTTCCAAAAGAGATAGGATAGCTACAAGTACACCAACCACGAAAACAAGCGTAATAAGAATAATATAACTATAGTGCATCACTAGTTTTTGAATGATCAATTGAGCTGGAATTACTACCTGATACTTGCGGGCAAGCTACAAATAAAAGTGTAAATATGCCTCTGGTTCTTATATTTGACACTTAAATTACCTTTAAGTTTTATGATAAATGAAAGTTTGGCAAGGCATACAGGAAGACCTTAGAGCAAATAAAAAGGTGGCGTTACTTTATGTACTTCAAAGTGAAGGAAGTAGCCCAGGTCGGCGGGGTTTTAAAATGAAGGTCAATCAAGCCGGAGAAATGGAAGGGTCAATAGGAGGTGGGTTTATGGAACATAAGCTGGTAGAATTGGCTAGGTCAAAACTAGGTAAAGGCACTCAGCCATTTATTAAGCACCAGGTCCATCGAAAAAACGCCGACCGTGATCAATCAGGAATGATTTGTTCAGGTAAGCAAACCGTAGCTTTTTATTTTCTCAGTCCTTCCGACCACGGAACGATTGAATCCATAGTTAGTTGTCAAAGAGATGCTAGCAAAGGGATCCTTGTGCTTAGCAGCCAAGGCATAAGTTTTAATCCAATAGCCACCAACCAATTTGGTCGCAGTTCCTTCACTTTTGATGAAACTTCCTGGGACTACCGGGAGCAACTTGGAGCTACACCGCGTCTTTATATTATTGGTGGTGGTCATGTTGGACTGGCCCTGTCTCAAACCATGAGCAAATTGGGGTTTCAAATTATTGTCTTTGATGACCGGCAGGGGCTGAATACATTGGAGCAAAATATATATGCCTACGAAACGTGTGTTATAGACTATAAAGAGATTGCCTATAAGATCAAAGCACTTCCTGATACTTATGTAGTGATCATGACTTTTGGTTATCGACCAGACAAAGTAGTATTAAAACAGTTGGTTGGGAAGGATTTTAGGTATTTGGGAATGCTGGGTAGCGTGGCAAAAGTCAATCAGCTTATGGCAGAGTTACACGAGGAAGGAGTTGATCCCAAGGCGCTTGATCAAGTTTACGCTCCAATAGGTGTACAAATTGCTAGTCAGACTCCAGATGAGATTGCTATTAGTATAGCTGCTGAAATCATCTCGATAAGGAATAAGGCAAGAACTGGTAAAGTTTAGGCGATCTTGAGTAGCTCCACAGGCTTTTTGCGACCTTTTACTCTGACTTCAACAAAATCTTCAGGCAGATCAATCGGATGGTTTAACTTCTTGAAGACTTCCCGGGAGATCAATAATTGAGATTCAAATTCTTTATTTAACTGCTCGATCCTTGCTGCGGTTATCACAGTATTTCCCGTAATAGAATATTGTTTACGAATAGCGGTGCCTACATTTCCTGCTACAACATTTCCGGCATGCAAGCCGATACCAACTCGGGTAGTAGGAATAACGCCTTCCTTACTTTTTTTATTGACCAGCGTGATAATTTCCTTAGCTGCCAGGTAAGCATGTTCACAGGGATTTGCTTCGGCCTCTTGTAAACCAAAGGTGGCCATAAAGCCATCGCCAAGAAATTGATTGATACTGCCTTGGTGCTGATCGATGATATCTATCATAAAACCAAATACATCGTTTTGATAACGGATGATCTCCTCTGGCTCCCGATGTTCGGCAAAAGGGGTGAAGCCTCTAATGTCTAAGAACATAACACAGACAAACTTTTTTTGCGCCTTGTCGGTGTTTTTATTATTCAATAACTGACTGGCTACTCCACTACTAACTTGTTGATGCAGAAGTGTTTTTATATGGTCCTCAGCAGTAACTAATTTATCCTGTGTGTCTTTTAAGTCGCCATAAGCGTTATTAAGTTCTCCAAGGGCCCGCCTCTTACCTCGGTAAAGAAAAAAAGTTACCAATACAGCGACGAGCAAAAACAGCATACCTAGCAGTAGATTTCGCTTAAAGGTTTGATCCTTTAATAACTGAGCGTCTTGTTGCGACAAAACAAGGGCTTGTACTTCTTTCTCTGTTTCCAAAATTGCCATCTCTTGAGCCTGTTTTTCAAGCTGGTAGGTCTTCTCTCTTAAAGCCATAAGTTGAGCTTGCTCCTCATCTTTTAATCGAGTATTGAGTTGGGTATAAAGCTTGTAATATTCCAGGGATTTCTTATAATCTCTATTGTCCTCAGAGGATTCTGCTAATGAACGATACAAGTCCTTCTCTTTGGTGGCTTCTTCTTTTTGTTTCTCATCCCATTGACTATCTTGTACCAAGTCCGATGCGTCGATTGGTCGCTCAAGTTCAGCCAACTGCTCACGAATAACTTGTAAACCTGAAGTATCTCCTAACTGTTCTTTTCGGTCAAGCACTTTTTCGTATCTATTCAGTGCCTCCTTGTTGTTGCCAGCTTTTTGATATAAAAGTGCAATATGTTGCGAATATTCGGAGATGGCCTGATAGTCTCCTTGATTGCTAAATAACTCAATTGCTCTTTCGTAGTGTTTAATCGCTTTTAAGTAATTGCCTTGCTTCTCGGCCGATTGACCCTGCTTGAGTGCAACAGTTGTTGCTAGGTTCCCAGTTTTATCTTTAATTTCCTCACCAATCTTAAGCTTACCAAAGGTGTTCTTAAGCAGGCCTCCTTCATCTTGCTTTATCGAATCAAGAGCAGATAAATGGCGTTGTGCCATCTCCACAGCAAAAGGGTCATTGATACTCTTTGACAACCTAATTGATTCTTCATATGCTTCCTTTGCTTCATCATATTTTTCCCTGGTATATTGAGCTTTACCCAGTAGCAAATAGGACTCGGCGTGCAATGATAGGTCATCCTCATATAGTGTTCTACCATCCCCCTTGAAAATATCGTCAGCCAATATAACCGCCTGCCTGGCGTACTTAGCACTCTTTTTTGGCTCGTCAACCAAGTAACCCTCCGTGATTTGGTTGAGTATCTTTAGTCGCCCTATTCCATGTTTCTGATCCAATTGCTTTTCTAATTTTTCAATTGCATCTTGAGCTAGGACTACTCCTGGGGTGATAAGCATCAAACAAATGGTAAAGGTTTTCATCAATAGCTGCTCGGGGTTAAAGTTCAATCAACTTTTATCTAGACAGTTGACTGGACAAAAGGCTTCCAGTTTATGGTTGAACCATCGGAATAATTAAAGTTAATCAACCAATACACCTATAACTATATTATGAGATTTTTTTTGCTAACTTGATTTTATGAAAAATCGCCGAGAATTTCTAAAAAGCGCTGCTTCAGCTTCGGTAGCTGCTCTTCCCATGACCTCTTGGGGGCAATCATTCGATCAGTTCACATTTGATGCAATACCAGATCACTCGGCTTTTACAAATGAAAAGGAATATTGGAAAGCTATCAGATTGCAATTTCTTCTCAAGGAGGGACAAACATATTTCAATAATGGAACAATAGGCCCCATGCCGGGATATGTCATGAACAAGGTAATTGACCATATGCGGTATTATGCTGTCCATGGTGCTGAAATTGACTACAAAGGTAATGGGGAGAAGCTGCTTAGCGGCTACTTCAAATACGAATCACTGCGCAAGAAGATTGGTGGATTAGTTAATGCTGAGATGCAGGAAATAGCGCTAACCCAAAATGCTACCCACGGGATGAACTTCGTTGCCAATGGTCTAGAACTAAAGAAAGGAGACGAGATCATTAATACTGATCAAGAGC
>JBPCUG010000620.1:0-3759 GCA_051011275.1 Cyclobacteriaceae bacterium
AGGCCAATGTGATCGATCCCGCAATCAACAAAGTTTGCCAACCTTTTAGTCCTAACATAACCTCACCAAACTTTATTGCCGCTAGAGATACTGCGCCCATCACCAGTATATTGAAAATGAGACCCAGGTATAATGCACGAAAACCTCTTAGGAAAGCGGCAGCCTTACCGCTGTAGCGTAGTTCATAAAATTCGATGTCAGTCATCACTCTGGACCGACGCCATAACTTTGCGTAGACAAATACCGTAAGCATACCGGTAAGCAGAAAGGCCCACCAGCCCCAATTGCCAGCAACCCCATCAGTTCGCACAAAGTTAGTCACGAGATTTGGTGTATCAGCAGAGAAGGTGGTTGCTACCATTGAAACACCCAGTAGCCACCAAGGCATGTTTCTGCCAGACAAGAAAAACTCTTCAGTATTTTTTCCCGCTTTTTTCGCCCCCACAAATCCAATACCTAAGTAAAGGATGAAAAAAGCACTAATAATGATCCAGTCAATGGTGTTTAATTGCATAATATTATTCGCGATTAAGGTATCTATTTTGATTGCTTGTAAAGGCTTTAAGAATCTGTATCTTTGACCCCTAAATCGAGTCAATATAAGGATTTTACTTTAATGAAACCTACACTTTTAGTACTAGCCGCCGGAATGGGAAGCCGATATGGAGGTTTGAAGCAGATAGATCCTATTGGGCCTTCGGGTGAAACTCTTATGGAGTATGGTATCTTTGACGCCCAAAGGGCTGGCTTTGATCAAGTGGTTTTCCTAATCAGAGACCATATGGAGGACGACTTCAGGAAACAGTTCGGACATCTGAATAATTATATTAAAGTTACTTATGCACATCAGGACATGAGCCCGGTGATTGAGCTACCAGAAAAATCCGTGCAACCAAAACGTGAAAAGCCATGGGGTACAGGTCATGCAGTGCTTTCGGCGGCAGCCCAGATCGGCCAAGCCCCTTTCGCTGTGATCAATGCCGATGACTTTTATGGAGTGAATTCGTATGTTCAACTAGCGGACTTCCTGGCACAGAAACCCAACCACGGGTTGCCGGCATTTTCCATGGTTGGGTACCATTTAGTAAACACTTTATCGCCCTTTGGATCCGTATCACGTGGTGTCTGTCAAACTAGCACAGAGAGATATCTGGAATCAGTAGTTGAAAGAACCAATATTACCAAGCAGAATGATGGCATCTACTTTCAAGAAGACCATGACCAAACGAAACTGGATGAAGATACAGTGGTCTCTATGAATTGTTGGGGGTTTACTCCGGACGTATTTCCTTATCTTGAGGCTTCTTTTAAAGCGCATGTATCACAAAATCTGGACAACCCTAAATCGGAATACTACATTCCATTGCTGGTAAATGAATTGATTGAAAGCAGCAAGGCCAAAGTTAAGGTCATGGAAAGCAAAGACCAGTGGTTTGGCGTGACCTACCAGGAAGATAGACCTCATGTACAGGAATCCATTCAAAAGCTGGTAGACCAGGGGGTATATCCCGAAAATCTGTGGTCATAGTGGAATATGAAACGGTTATACAAGACCGCCTCCGAATTTTTATCAGGTGTGATCCTGGAGATCAAGCCTCTCTCCGGAGGTCATATTCATCAAACCTTTCTGGTCAAGGAAAAGACGTCACAAGGTAGGCGATCATTGGTTTTGCAAAGAGTGAACCATCTTGTGTTTACCGACCCTCCAGGTATTATTGACAACATGCTTAAGGTAATCCAGCAAATTAATCAAAACTTGGAGCTCTCGGATAACTTCGAGGTATTTAAGCTCATTCCAACTAGGTCGGGGCCCTACCTGTTTAACGATGAGGAGGGTTACTCATGGCGGATGCTCACTTTCATAGAGGGAAGCTATTCATTGGATCATGTACAAGACCCTGAACATGCTTACCAAGGTGCATTGACCTACGGTAAGTTTCTGGCCCTGATTGCAGATATGGACGCCAATGAGCTTGTAGATACTATTCCTAATTTCCATCACCTGGGCTACCGGTATGAAACTTTCAAAGCCGTCAGTTCAGAGAATAAGGTAGGGCGTCTCCATAGAGTACAAAAAGAAGTGGACTTTGTTGAACAAAGAATCCCATTTATCAACAAGATAGTAACGCTAATTGAGGGAGGGAGCCTGCCCCTTAGAGTGGTTCATAACGATACCAAATTAAGTAACGTCCTCTTCTCAGAAGAGTCTCATCAGGGCATATCTGTTGTGGATTGGGATACGATTATGCCGGGCTACCTGATGTACGACTTTGGTGATATGGTACGTACTTTTAGTTCCCCGGTTGCAGAAGATAGCCTTGACCTCGACGCTGTATCTGTCCAAATGCCGGTATTCCAGTCCCTGTGTGCGGGCTTCTTGCACGATATCTACAGTGTTATAACTGACTCAGAAGTAGAGAGTTTACTACCAGGTGCTCGATTAATGACTTTCATAATGGGGTTGAGGTTCCTTACTGACTATTTACAGGGTGATGTTTATTATAATATTGAACATGATAAGCATAACTTGGACAGATGCCGAAACCAGTTTTGCTTAATGGAATCCCTTGAAAAGAACGACAATCAACTTCGTGAGATCTTACGTCAAGCTTTGGCTAGCTATAAAGGTTCTTGATATCTGCTTGGCAAAGCTCAACAAAAAAATCAGCTAACTTTTCTGTAGTGTCCTTTAGATATTTTTCGGCCTTTTCCGCCGTTGCTTTGCTCGGGTTGCCCACACCAGTGTCTTTAGTTACTTGCGTCCAACTACGCTGGGTGCTGGCCCATCCTTCCTGAAATCCTTTGATCTTTATTTTCTTTTCTGCTCCGTCCCCGGCTTCAGATAAAGGCAACACAAGATCTGGTTTGATATGCATGATACAACTTGTTTCCATTTCTCCCGCATGATCCCCAGGCTCATTGAAGTAAAGTGAAGTATCAGCCACTTGATACCAATTAACCACACAGGCAAATACATCAGGAAACTCTGCTGATAACTCACGGATCATTTGCTTGAAATGATTGCCGCCATGGCCGTTCATAATAACTAATTTGTGAATTCCTTGTCGGTTTAAAACGTCGGTAAGATCTCTAATCAATGCATATTGGGTACTAGGATTCATGTTGAGACACAGTTTCACATCTAACTGGCCGGTATTAACTCCAAATGGAACATTTGGCAAAACGATCAGCTTCCCTCCTCTTTCCCAAGCTTGCCGAGCGGCTTGTCTTGCAACATATTGGTTTTGAAAATTATCAGTTGCATATGGCAGATGGTAGTTATGCGCTTCGGTCGCACCCCAGGGTAATACGGCTAGTTCATAATCGATTTCCTTGGTGGCTCTCCAATTAGTATCGGCTAGGATATAGGGAGGAATATTCATAAAAAATGGTTAATAGTTAAAAGCCAAAATTTAGCTTTTTAACTATTAAAAACCACGCTCAGATAAAAAGAATACTAGGCTTTTCTGAAATACCTCTTTATAAATCTTTCAGCTGGGAACAAAGCCAAGGCCAGCATCAGGTGGATCATTACTTGAAAAATGGGGACACCACCAACAAAACCATCTAAATAAGGCTCGAATAAGGTGTGGATATACTCAAAAATAACAAAGAGACAAACATACATCATTACACGCGGTAGCCACTTATGTCGAGATTTACCAGAATAATATGTAATAACTACCAAGAATAGAAAAAATATGATCTCGGTTGCATAAAACCAGGATTGATTCCAGAAAGGCTTGGCAATTGAAAACT
>JBPCUG010000621.1:0-4444 GCA_051011275.1 Cyclobacteriaceae bacterium
TTTCAACTAACGCCAAGACATTACTGACTGTTTAACAAAAATTCAACTGCGCGGCGCTCAGACCAAAATCCAGAATTGGGGAGTGTGGTTTGAAACCCACAGTGCCCGCCGGCAGAAGGTGTTTCCAATTGTACAAATGAATGTTCCCTTAGCTGATCTCTCGGATAGCAGTCGGGCGATAGAAATGGGTCATTCAAAGCATTGACAACCAAAGTGGGGACACTGATTTGATCAATGAAATTAATCGAACTACAGGATTGATAATAATTTAAGGCATTTCCGAAGCCATGAATAGGTGCAGTATAATGGTCATCAAAGGCAATCAACGATTTGATCTGGGGTAGCTTTTTAAGATCCAGCTCTGCAGGGTAAAGGACGGCTTTGCGCTTCACTTTCGCTTTCAACTTTCTTAAAAAGCGCCTCTCGTACACTTTACTAAATCCTCGAGAAAGTTGGAGGCAGCTGGAGTGTAGCTGCAAAGGTACTGAAAAAGTGACTGCTCTTCTGACCATGGTCTCGGAGTGGTTTCCTTTCTCCCCTAAATATTTTAAAATCATATTGCCGCCGAGACTGAATCCAATTAAAAATATCCTATCGTAATTGGTAGACCCAGATACTTTCTTAATTACCAGTTCAAGATCATCAGTTGCGCCACTATGGTAAAACCGTAACTTTTGATTGATTTGTTCGCTACAGCCACGATAATTCCATGCCAAGGCGTCCAATCCTTCCGAATTGAATGCTTTAACCATTCCTTTTACATAGGCTCGAGATGAGTTGCCCTCTAACCCATGGCAAATAATAACGGCATCCTTGCCACCAACTTTAGACCAATCCAGGTCCAAGAAATCCTCATCAGGAGTTTTGAGCCGTTGCCGCTTGTATGTTATTCCATGAACTCTTCGAAACAAACCTGGTATAATGGTTTGCATATGGCCATTTGGCTGTAATAAGGGTGGTTGTATCGAACTCTCTCTAAACAATATTTGGTTATGAAGAAATGTAAAACAACAGATATTTAAGATAAAATATTAGTTTTAGATTTGAGATATGTCTAGCTGTACTTTTTTACTATGAAGTATTACTTCCATTGGATAATTTGTTTGCTACTATTTGCAATCATCTATCCTGTCTCTGGCCAAGTGCCATTAGGGATGAATCCCCCAAATCTAAAGTGGCAGCATATTGATACTGACCAATTTCAGGTAATATTTCCGGTTTCGCGCCAATCAGAGGGACAGCGAGTAGCAAATATACTTAACCGAATGAGCCAGGACAAAAGTTTGTCATTGGGCGTAACCCCGGAAAAGGTGTCTATGATCTTACAAAACCAGACTACTGTGGCCAACGGATTTGTAACTCTCCAGCCATGGCGTTCTGAATTGTTCCTCAACCCGCCCCAGTTTCAGTTTGCTAATAACGTACCTTGGCTGGACCTGGTTGCTATTCATGAGTTTAGACATGTGCAGCAAATATCAACCGCCCGTAATGGTACACCAGGAAAGATTGCAAGTACACTTTTTGGCCAAGGTGGCTGGGCTCTAAATGCTTTTGCAGTTCAGCCGAGGTGGTTTCTTGAAGGTGATGCTGTATATGCTGAAACCAAATTTACCAACGGTGGCAGGGGGCGCTCACCAGATTTTGAAAGAGAGTATAGGGCTATGAGGCTTTCAGGACTCAAATATAATTATGAAAAGGCGGGCGCATTCTCGATAAAGGACTTTGTACCCAATCACTATCATCTGGGATATTTTATGACCACCTATGCTAGAAGAAAATATGGCGATGATGTTTGGGACAAAGTATTAGCCACCACTTATAAGGGGATCGGTCTTTACAGGTTTAGTCGGAGCTTGAAGAAGCATACTGGCCTGACCACCAAACAACTCTACCGAGATACCATGCAGGATCTAGATAAACTTTGGACAAATAAAGATAAGCAGTTGGAACTAGTGGAGGGTAGGCAGGTCACCAGAGAACCAAAAACTTATACAAATTATCGGCTACCCCAATTTTTAGATAATCAAACACTGGTGGCTAGAAAATCAAGCCTTAAGGAGATATCAGGGTTTTATAAGATTGATATCGCAACAGGATCGGAAACCAAAATCACCAGGCCGGGGGTCTCCTTGGGTCAAGCACTTTCATCAAACGCCGGTAAACTAGCCTGGGCTGAAGTGACATTTCATCCTCGTTGGGAGGGCAAGGACTACTCGGTTATAAGAACCTACCACTTGGAATCTGGTACCAAGCAGAAGCTTTCCTCCCGCTCAAAATTGTTCACCCCGGCACTGTCACCTAAAGGGGATCAAATAATTGCCATTGAATCCACACCTGAAGGAGACCATCGTTTGGTTTTGATTGATGCCATCTCAGGTGCGAAAGTTAAAACCTTTCCCAATTCTGATAATAGCTTCCTTACTTTTCCGAAATGGACACCAAATGGCCAATCAATAATTTACCTGGCACAAAACGATAAAGGTAATGTGATTAGGTCTACGAGCGCGGCTGAGGGTGGCGAGACAGATATCTCCGAGTACTTTGAGGAAACCATTGGTCGCTTGGCGCCTGATCATGAGCGGGTTTATTTTTCAGCTTCATTCACCGGCACCCAAAACATTTTCGCAATGGAATATAAGTCCAGAGATATAAGCCAGGTTACTTCCAGTAGATGGGGCGCTTATTTTCCCGCTATCAGCCCGAATGGCAAAACACTCGCTTATAGCGACTATACTGCTAAAGGATATCAGCTCCGTACTTTGCCTTTGGACCCATCCAGTTTCTTGGTGCTTGATTTGGCAAGGGGGAGCGAAATTGACTACTACAAACCCTTGCTAGTCGATGGTAATACTAACTTGCTGCAGGAGGTGCCCAATGAAACTTTCCCGGTTTCCAAATTTAATCAGTGGACCAAGGGGCTTTTTAATATTCACAGTTGGGTACCAGTGGTTACATTTGAAGAGTTTGGTTTGCAACTACAATCAGACAACATAATGAGAACACTGTCAGCAGTGGGGCAGGTGACCTATAATACTGATCATTCTAATTGGAAGACTTTGGGAAGGGTGTCGTATGGTGCATTGTTCCCGGTCTTTGATTTTGAGGCTTCAACTGGTAGACGTACGACTGATATATTTACAAGCGTGAATAGTGAAAGCAGGTTGGTTCCATATATTGCTGATTGGCGGGAAAATGTTTTCAGCGTTGGTATTAGGTTGCCATTAAACCTTACCCACAACAATTACATTAGCAACCTCACACTGTCCAGCAATTATCAGCAATATAAGGTTAGGTATTTTGATACCATTACAGATCGTAACCGTAATGAGTATTTTGGCGCTATTGAGTTTGCCCTAAGCTTCTTTAGATTGCAAAGTACTGCGCGACAGAACATTAATCCCAGATTCGGGCAAATCCTTAATGTTTCTTATCAGGAAGTGATTACTCAAAGCGCTAACCAAGGAAAGAAATTTACCACCAGTGGTATTCTCTTTTTCCCAGGATTTTTTCGCAATCATTCATTTTATTTAAGTGGTGGGTATCAAACAGAAGATATTGTCAATGCCTACCGATTTGAAGATACTTTTATCCAAGCCAGGGGGTACAGCTCCAGTTTCTATGAGTCATTGTATAGAGTATCTGCCAACTACAGTCTGCCTTTATTATATCCGGATTTAGCGCTTAGTTCTTTGTTTTTTATTAGACGGGTAAAGGCCAATCTTTTTTATGACTATTCAAAAGGCACTATACTGGAAACTAATAAGTTCGTAGAGAGCTCAGCTGGGGTAGAACTAAGCAGTGATTTTAGATTTTTAAGGTTGATAGAACTTGACCTGGGGGTTAGGCTAGGGTATCAAATCGATGCCAAAAGTCGGTTCGCCAATTTTATTTTTTTAGGAATATCCTTCTAAGAACTGATTGGCAAAACTCACATGAATTAGAGGAGGAAGGCACCTATTGTGAGCAGCTTTAATTAGCCTTGCAATTATTTGATAAAAGAGAGAATTACCAGTAATTTTAGCCCTCTTTGACGTAATATAGAATATATGGCCGAAGTAATAAGAATGCCTAAGATGAGCGACACCATGGAAGAGGGTGTGATTGCCAGTTGGCTGGTAAAAGAAGGCGACACAGTAAAATCAGGGGATATACTTGCCGAGGTAGAAACTGACAAAGCTACCATGGAGCTTGAATCTTATGAGGATGGTGTTCTATTGCACATCGGAGTAGGAGAGAAAGAAGCTGTGCCAGTAGATGGGGTCATTGCCATTATAGGTGAGAAGGGCGAAAATATCGATGAGCTTCTTAGCAAATCTGAGACACCTTCCGAAAGCAACGGATCCGCACAAGCAGAAAGTGTTACTGCATCCCCTGTGTCCGCTACGACGCAACCAGCTCCTGATATCAGCAGCATTGCAGCAACGGTGATCACCATGCCTAAGAT
>JBPCUG010000622.1:0-4440 GCA_051011275.1 Cyclobacteriaceae bacterium
ATCCTGTGCCGAATAGTGGTGATGATCCTTGTATTTCAAATGTTTGACTAATTTGAAATGCTGTGTGACATAATCTTCAAGCTGCTGACTGGAAGCAATCCCTGAAACAAGAATAACGCGTTCCGAGCATTCTGAGTTTGATCCTGCGATCATTGGCTTAGGACTGGCATATTTTATTCGACTAAAAAACACGGGGGCTTGTCGAGCATATTTAGATATAGACAGTTTTATCTTTTCGATTTCAATTGTGCTCAACAACTCAGGGCATTTGGTCACTACAATCACATCAGCCCTGGAGGCTCCTGATCTACCTTCACGTAATCGGCCCACAGGCAAAACGTGATCTTCATAAAAAGGCCGGTCAAAAGAAGTCAATAGAATATTCAAACCAGGCTGAACTGTTCTATGCTGAAAGGCGTCATCTAACAATATAACTTCTACCTCAGGATGGTCAAGTAAAATACTAGAGATCGCCAATGCACGTTCTTCCCCTACCGCAATTTTTACTTCTTGCTTAAACTTAAGGTACAGTTGGTATGGCTCATCCCCTATAGACTCCGCAGAGTCATCTGGAACTGCCATTTTAAAACCACTGCTCTTTCTACGATACCCTCTACTCAGAGTGGCAATACTATATTGGTCTTTTAATAAACGGATCAGATATTCCACCATTGGGGTCTTGCCAGTGCCACCTACCGAAAGATTGCCTACCGCTACCACTAACCGATCGAAGCCAAAAGACTTGGTGTAACCTATATCGAATAAATGATTTCTAAGTTTGGTGATCAACCAATAGATCAGGGCAAGCGGTGCAAGCAGAACTTTTAACAGCCACATAAGAAAGGCTTATCTTAGCGTTTGTAACATTAAATATTTAAACTTGAAAAAAAGCTGTTAAACCTTACGGAAACCGGCCTCATAACTTTTCCCATAATGGCAAAAATAAGAGATATAACCAATTATTTGGAAACCATCGCTCCGCTAACTTACCAAGAGTCATATGATAACTCCGGATTAATTGTTGGAGATGTTTCCGCGGAAGTATCTGGGGTATTGATCAGTTTGGATTGCACCGAACCGGTAGTCGAGGAAGCCATAGAGCAGAAATGCAATGTGATCATTGCCCACCATCCTATCCTGTTTAAACCAATTAAAAAGCTCACCGGCCAAAATTATGTAGAGCGCACATTATTACAAGCGATCAAAAACGAAATTGCTATCTACGCGATTCACACTAATCTTGACAACGTAAGGAACGGCGTGAATAGCAAGCTTGGTCAAAAGCTAGGGCTTACCAATTGCAGCATACTTAGACCAGAAGCCAATACACTTAGTAAGTTGGTTACTTATGTACCATCGGAAAATACTTCGGCAGTTTTAAAAGCTCTTGGTGAAGCAGGAGCAGGTCAAATTGGGAACTACCAAGAGTGTAGTTTTCGGGTCGAAGGAACAGGGACCTTCCGCCCCAACAGCGAAGCCAATCCGCATAAAGGCGTTGCGGATCAGTTGGAAGAGGTGATCGAGAATCGGGTGGAAGTAATTTTCCCAAGTAATTTAAGCAACACCATTATGGAGGCCTTGAACCAAGCCCACCCTTATGAGGAGGTAGCGTTCTATTTACAGGCAGTAGCAAATCAGAATCAAGATGTTGGTTCCGGTCTGGTAGGACACCTACCAAAAGCTTTTGATCCCACAGAATTTTTAAATTATCTGAAGGAGACCATGCAACTTAGCACCATTAGACATACTGCATTAATCAGTAACAAAATTCATAAGGTTGCAGTGTGTGGAGGAGCCGGTAGCTTCCTGCTAAAGGCAGCATTAGCACAGGATTGTCAGGCCTTTATATCCGCTGATTTTAAGTATCATGAGTTCTTTGACGCAGATAATCAGATTGTGATCGCCGACGTCGGACATTACGAAAGCGAAGTATTTACAAAAGACCTTATTTTTGAGTTATTACAAGAAAAATTTTCTAACTTTGCCCTTCGTTTATCAAAAGTGGTAACAAATCCTGTTCGATATTATTGAAACTTCATGGAAAGCACGGTAGCACAGAAACTAGATTCACTCCTCAAATTACAGTCAATTGATTCCAAGTTAGATAGTTTAAAAAAGGTTCGCGGGGCGTTGCCAGAAGAAGTCGGTGATCTCGAAGATGAAATTGCCGGTTACCAGACCAGGATTGACAATTTCAATGTTGAGCTAAAAGCACTTGAAGATGAGATAAGCAACAAGAAAACGGCCATTAAGGAATCCGAAGCTTTGATCAAAAAATATCAGGATCAGCAGATGAATGTGCGTAACAATCGTGAGTACGACGCTATTACCAAGGAGATGGAGCTTCAAACTCTAGAAATTCAAATCTCGGAAAAGAAAATCAAAGAAGCGGGAGCTAAAATAGAATTGAAAAAGGAAGAGATTAAGGCAACTGAAGAAACCAGAGGCGAACGACAAAAAGATCTCGACAGTAAGAAAAAGGAATTAGAAGTCATCACCGCAGAAAGCGAAGATGAAGAAAAGACCCTCCTGAAAAATCGTGATAAAGCAGCAAAAGGTATTGAAGCAAGACTGCTTAACTCCTATCAGAAAGTGAGAAACAATGCCATCAATGGTCTAGCTGTAGTGCCGGTCAAGCGTGGTGCATGTGGAGGATGTTTCAATATTGTACCCCCCCAGAGACAAGCAGATATTAGAGAACGGAAAAAAATCATCGTTTGCGAACATTGCGGTAGGATATTGGCTGGTGTCGAAGAAGTAGTAGAGGTAGAAAAGCCAAAGCGCAAAACCACACGCAAACGAAAAGCTACTACTTAGATCAGCTATCCTGACCTAACCCCTCAAGGTGCTTTTGGCAGTTAGCGTTATCCAAATTGAAATTTCCCCCAGCGTAAGTCAACTGATAAAGACATAGATTGGCGTGGTCAAAATCGTCCATTTTCTTTAGTGGGCAGTTTAGCAATAAGCAGAGAAAAATTCTAATTGCACGGCCATGCATTGCAATCAATATCAAGCTCTCATCTGGTTGAGATAAAATGTGATCAAGAGCAACCTTTTGTCGCTGCATTACTTGATCAGGGCTCTCTCCACCAGCAATGGCATGATGGGTAGCCCCCTCGCTCCAAAACCCAGTCACTCGTTCATATTCCTCGTGATCATTCGAAGAAAAAGGCTTCCCTTCCTTAGCTCCCCAATGGATTTCATTCAATTCAGGCATCGATTGATGTGAGATGCCCAAATCGATAAATCCTTTAACTGATTGCTCAGTTCTGATTAAGGCGGAAGTATATATCTTATCAAATGGTAAATTTTTATAAGCTTCGTAAAACAAGCTCGCCTGCTCTCGGCCTAGGTCATTTAATGGGGCATCAATGCCACTACCTTGCACAATACCTCTTTTATTGTAGTCCGTTTGCCCGTGCCGGATGATGTAAATTTTTTTGGTTTTCAATTTTGTTATATTTTTGTCAGCAACTCAGCAAAAGTAAGCTAAATTTTAATCTAATGATAGACCCAAATGTTACTGTGGAACAGTTAAATGCCAACAGTAGCAAAACTCTTGTAGAGCATCTGGGTATATTAGTGACCGAAGTTGGGTCTGACTACATTAAAGGCACCATGCCGGTAGATCACAGGACACACCAACCATATGGTTTACTTCACGGAGGGGCTAGCGTAGCTTTAGCAGAAACATTGGGAAGTATCGCAGCAAATTGTGCAGTTGACAACGAAAAATATTACTGCGTTGGCCTGGAAATAAATGCCAATCACATTAAAAGTGCCCGAAAAGGACTTGTCCATGGGATTACTCGACCGCTGCACATTGGCAAGCAAACCCAGGTCTGGCAAATTAAGATCACCAATGATAATCAGCAATTAGTTTGTGTTAGCCGCATCACCATGGCCGTTCTGAATAGAAAATAACTATGAGTAAAACCACGCTGGCCACAGCTTTGTCAGACCTTACTGCTCACCCAGCTAATGTTACATTAAAGGCTTTATTTGCCTCTGCAGTAGCGTCCAGCCGGTCCATCGCATTATGGCAGCTGCCTAATGATGGTCATCAGCAGGTAGTTATTGATTTGGCCAATAATCCTTCAAAAGTAAAACCTGATCTGGAGAACCTGGGAACAGGGTTTCTATTTGCTCCTTTCAGCAACCAAGAACAAAGTATATATCTGAATGCGGATATTTTTTTTAATACCAGTGATTTCAAACTTCTTACAAACGATCGACCGGACTTACCAGAACTAAAAGTAAGGGACAACCTGCTGGAATTAATTCATCAAAAGTTAAAGCAAAACAATAACAATATCTTTGTTGCATCCTCCTCTGACAACTATGCACCCACGAGCGAAAAGCAATTTCAATTACTGGTAAACGAATCTATTGCTT
This sequence comes from Cyclobacteriaceae bacterium, assembly GCA_051011275.1. GTDB lineage: Bacteria > Bacteroidota > Bacteroidia > Cytophagales > Cyclobacteriaceae > JBPCUG01. The sequence continues at coordinate 4,396 of JBPCUG010000622.1, forward strand.
CAATTAGAGATGGGCAATTTCACAAGGTAGTTCCAGCCCGCAGAA
>JBPCUG010000623.1:0-8654 GCA_051011275.1 Cyclobacteriaceae bacterium
TTGGTGCACAAGGCTAACATTCTCAAAGGAGCTGGACGCCTTTTTTTAGATGCCGGAGAGGAAGTGGCTAAGAATTACCCTGAAATAGAATGCAATGACAGGATCATTGATAATATGTGCATGCAGTTGGTAATTCGTCCTGAGGACTACGAAGTAATTGTTACGACTAATCTTTTTGGCGATATCCTTTCGGACCTTTGCGCGGGATTAGTTGGTGGGCTAGGAGTGGTGGCTGGTGCAAACATTGGTGATGAAATTGCTATTTTTGAAGCTGTTCACGGAACAGCTCCGGATATCGCCGGTAAGAACATGGCTAATCCAACAGCTTTGCTGCGGTCGGCCATATTAATGCTAGGTCATTTGGGAATGAACGACGAAGCCTATAAGATCGAAACAGCGCTGAATCAGACTTTGGCGCAAAAGTCGCTTTGTACTGCCGATCTAGGTGGAGAGGCCGGAACTAAAGAGTTCACTGCATCAGTTATAAAGAATTTAAGTTTACAGATAATTAAAAAATAATATTATGAAGTCTTTAAGTATTTTATTAACGTTCTCTGTCCTGGTTTTGATGGGATGTACGGATAGTAAGTTAGAAAAGCGGGTATCTGAGCTTGAAAGAAGACTGGCTTTGGTAGAAAATGGTGGTAGTGCGAGTAGTCCTGTTTCACTAGCTAACCAGCCAGGAAATACCGCTCTAAGTAACACTGTTCAAGCAGCAGAGCCTGAAGTGAAGCCTGAGGGACCTTTGCCCGAATTTAGTTTCAGTGAGGAATCCTATGATTTTGGGGCGATTGACGAGGGAGCGGTCATTGAGCATACCTTTACTTTTGAAAACGTTGGTGAGGCGCCATTGATCATTCAAAACGCGAGTGCTTCATGCGGTTGTACTGTACCTAGTTATTCAAAGGAGCCGGTGGCACCCGGTGAAGAAGGTGAGATCGCCGTTCGCTTTAACAGCAAGAACAAAAAAGGCGCTCAAAGCCCAACAGTAACTGTTACTGCAAACACCTATCCCAAAGTTACCAAGTTGCGACTTAAAGGATCTGTGAATACTTTAGCACAATAGTTTTTAATTTAGACAATATCTGATCATTCATGCACACTATATTATTACAGGCTCCTACCGAGGGCTTTCCGGTACAGTTTTTATTCATTGGTGGGATCATATTGGTATTCTATTTCTTCATGATCCGGCCACAGCAAAAAAAACAAAAGGACCAGAAGAAGTTTATCGGTGAGATCAGTAAAGGGAACATGATAGTAACAGTTGGTGGCATACATGGCAAAGTAGTGAGCGTGGATGATCATACTGCAACTATTGAAGTAGATCGTGGATCAAAAATCAAAATTGAGAAATCATCCATCTCTTTGGAGGCAAGTAAACAATACGCCAAGGATAGCAAATAATCATTGAGCAAACTAGGTGAAATTCTAAATCGCTACTTCAAGTTTGAACAGCAAGATTTTCAGAAAAACTGGAAACTAATGCTGCTATGTTTTCTGGGGGCAACAATATTCTGGTTTTTCAAAGCGCTTAATAAGGAAGATTATACCGCCACAATCAGCTACCCTGTTACGTTCCAATATGGTTCTCAAGATAGCCTGGTCCTGGTTGAGGAATTGCCAAGGGAAATTGAGATCAACGTATCTGGAGGTGGTTGGCCCTTATTCAGGAAGACATTAGGCTTTAGCAAACAGCCGCTAGAAGTAACTTTAGATCAGCCTACAAAAACTCCCTACGTGTTGGGCTCATCTCTGCTTGGTTCTGTAATCCAGCAGGTTAGGCCCTTACGTGTAAATGGCATAGTTACCGATACGCTTAAGTTGCATATCGAAAAGAAGGTAATAAGAAAGATCCCAATGCTGGTCGATAGTTTGAAAATCGACTTAGCTCCAGGTTTCAGGATCATCGGTCCAGTAATGATCGATGAAGATACGCTCACGGTAATTGGGCCGGCTTCTCTGGTGAATCAACTACATGATCTGCACAAAATTGCCATTCCAATTTTACAGATTGATGAAAATTACGACGAATTTGTCAGCTTAGAAATACTTGATATCCCATCATTCAGCTACCAGCCCGATAAGGTAAGGGTAAGGTTTGCGGTAGGGTCTTTTGTTCAAGAGACCCAACAGATCCCGGTTGCTTTAAGAAACTTTCCTGATGATTCCAGTGTAGTATTGGATCGTAGTCAGGTGACATGCTCATTCTATTTCCCTCAACAATATTTGGATTCTTTGTCTTTTTTTAACCTTGAAGCAGTAGCAGATTTAAGCAAAATGAACCCGAAAGATTCGACAATTATTCCCGAGTTGACGAGAATACCAAGTTATTTGCAGGATGTAGTTCTAGACAAGAAGCCGATAAAAGTCACCAATGCTCCCTAAACAGATCGGCATCACCGGAGGCATAGGGGCCGGTAAAACACTTATATGCCAAGTATTTCAGATCCTAGGGGTCCCAGTTTACAATGCGGACGATCGAGCCCGGTGGTTGATGACACATCATTCAGGGCTTGTAGAGGAAGTAAAAAGCAAATTTGGGAAGGAAGCTTATTTTCCAGATGGAGCTCTTGACCGTTCCTATTTGGCTCAAAGGACGTTTACCGATCAGGCTCAAGTTGATGCTCTAAACCAATTAGTGCATCCCAAAGTAGCTGATGATTTTACAGCCTGGGTAGATGATCAAGAAGATACACCATATGTTATTAAAGAAGCTGCTTTGCTATTCGAATCCGGATCATACAAGTCACTTGATCAAATTGTTGTTGTAAGCGCCCCGAAGGAACTACGAATCCAGCGCGTGGTTGAGCGCGACCCATTGCGTGGTGAGGATCAAATAAGGGCCATCCTGAAGCGCCAAATTAGTGAAGTCGAGCTGCATGCCAAAGCTGATCATATCATTTACAATGATGAAACCAAACTTGTCCTGCCGCAAGTTTTGGAATTGCACAAGAAGTTTATAAAAACTTAGTCCAGTAGATTTTGTGGAAGTCTTATTTGGTCGGCATAAAACTTCATGCGACTATGGGAGAGGGCCATTAATTCTATCCGCTCAATGCAATCTCTCTTGTGATTGTAAAATACCTCTACGTAATAGTTATTTAACAGGTAAAGGTTAATCTTATATCCATAATAGCGAATGGCAGTCACGAAATAACCATCCCGGAAAAGGATTGTGATTTTGTCCCTTATAGGGAGTTGTTCAAATTTACGATGGGTGATCATCCGTCTATTTGTACGTCTTTAGAGACAAACAAGGTTACATAAATTCTTATCTTTTTGAAAGAGGATGTAAGGAAATCCAGTATTTTGATTAGGTGCTGAGGTGGTACTTGGTTAAATTAGACTACTCTTTATTTAGGAGGAAGAACATAATTCATTTTAATCATTTATAATTTATGAAAACGGACATTCAAACGGTCAATTTCGACGCTTCTCCGGGTTTAGTTTCTTTTATTCATGCTGAGTTAGAGGGGTTGGGGACCTACTATAATCGTATTGTGGGGGCCGAGGTATACCTTAGGGAGGATACGGGAGATAGTAATCACAAGGAAGTAAAACTAAAATTAAACGTTCCTGGCCCTGATCTATTTGCAGAGGACCAAGCGAGCAGTTTTGAGGCTGGTTTGGCTGAGGTAGTAGAAAAGATGAAACGGCAACTTAAGAAGAAAAACGGCCGTAAAAGGTAAACATAGATTGATGTATCTCAAAGCCTCGCCGGAATAGCGAGGCTTTTTTTGTTTTAGGACCAAAAGAGAGCTTTCTGTATAAACACTTTAAAACTAAATGGGTTCAAAAGAGATGTAAGTTGCTTATGGCCAGTATAATTAGGGATCAAAGCTTGACAATAAAAAATGCTTTTATCACTGATAAATGTTATCTTTGATAATGGCTTCCTGATTTTTCAGGACGATTGGGTGTAACAGGTAAGTGTGGGATTTTTTCACAAAAATGCCATTTTAGGCCAAAAACCAAGGGAAAAGACATTTCTGGAATTAGTTTTATTAAAATACACTGTTAAATAATATTGAGATAACCCATTACAAGATCCTAAAACTTTGGCCAGCCAAGAAAATATCAACATCGTTGCCAACGAGGTAAATCTTAAGACCTTATTTACTAATATCCTCAGGAGAAAGTTTTTTCTCGCCATCAGTTTGCTCAGCTGCTTGGCCATTGCCTTCGTTTACATTCAATTCGCCACTCCAATTTACCATGTGTCTACATCGCTGATCATAGATCCTTCTGGTAAAAGCCGAATGTTAGGGGACAGTAAATATGTAGAGGGAGGAGTTGGCTTGATTGGAACAGAAAAGAATTTATTCAATGAGATAAGCATTATCAAATCTCATAGCTTGATCAAACAAACTCTTACTGATTTACCTTTTGAGGTTTCGTACTATTCAAAAGGCTGGTTCAATAAAAAAGAGCATTTCGGATATTTTCCAATAGAGGTGGAGTTGCTGGATTCAAGTGCTCAGCTTTTCAAAACGCCAATTCACATTGAAATTCTTTCAGACCAGAAATATAGAATAAATATCGAGGCCAACGATTTCCTGGTTTCAAATCCAAGTACCAGCACCACCCATGAAGTGAATCAAGACTTTGTATTCACTGAAGTACATTCTTTTGGTACACCGGTAATCCACGATTACTTCACTTTTATTGTACGAAGGCCAGAGTACAAGGTAGTGCTTGAGAACTTCGGTGATGAAGACCTGTTCTTTGAGATCAATGATATTGGATCTTTAACCCAATCCTATTTGGATAATCTACAGATTGACCAGGTCGATATCCAGGCTAGTATCTTAAATGTAAGTATTGAAGGCCCGATCGTTGAAAAGGAAAAGGCTTTTCTCGAAAAGCTATGCTACAATTACATTAATAATAAGTTATTGGAAAGGAATGAGATAGCTTTGAGTAAAGAGCTATTTATAAAAGATCAATTAGTTGCAATTTCCGACTCATTGAATAAAGCCGAGCGCAATCTAGAGTCTTTTCAAAGAAGTGCCGGAGCAGTTAATTTGACGGCGACAGCTACTAATGCACTTTCAGAGGTCCAGAAGTTACAGTCGGAAAGGTCACAGATGGACTTAAATATTAATTATTACAATTCACTACTCACTTACTTGAGCGACAGCACCAATTCGGAGAAAATAGTTGCCCCCTCAGTGGTAGGTATAGAAGACCCTCTCCTCAACGAGAACTTATTGGAACTGCGGAGGCTTTATGCCAAAAAGAATCAGCCCTTCTACAATGGGGAAGGCGGACTTTCATTTCTTAATACCCAAATACAAAACACAACTCGTACCATTCAAGAAAACTTAAGAAATTTGATCCAATCCTCCCAGTCAGCTGTGGGCAACATCAATTACAGAATGTCGATACAGGACCGTATCATAGATCAGCTGCCCGGTGAGGAAAAGCAGTTGATTGGATTTCAAAGGAAGAGAGTGCTATATGATAACCTTTTCAACTATCTCAGTCAAGAATTAGCTAAAACCGGTATTGCCAGGGCTGAAGATATTCCCGATACAAGAGTTTTGGACGAGCCTCGCATGATAGGTGGAAAGCCTATTGAGCCGCAAAAAACCATTATTTTGCTGCTAGCGGCCATCATTGGATTGATCATTCCTGTTGGGTGGATCGTTTTCTTTGACTCATTTGAGCCCACGATCCGAAGTAGAAATCAACTAGAGGCCTGTTCCGATATCCCTATAGCTGCGAGTATCGCTCATTATGAGTCGGGATCAAGGTTGTTCAAAAAGGATAATACAGATTGGAGGGTGGAAGAGTCCTTTAGGGATTTGAGTGCTGGTTTACAATTTTTGATCCCTGACAAAAAAAAGAACATTATCGGAGTTACTTCAACCGTACCAGATGAGGGTAAGACTTTTGTTGCTACTAATTTGGCTATGAGTCTGGCGAAATCTGGAAAAAAAGTATTGATTATTGATAGCGACTTTAGAAACCCAAGCACCACGAGGAATATCGTGCTGGATGAAGGTAAGGACCTTGCTGATTTTTTAAGGGGCAATATTCATAGCGTTACCGAGATCACGCATGCCTATGCGGAGGTTGATAATCTGTATTTTAGTCCCACTTTTTTATAAGAAGACAACCCGCATAAGATACTTTCCAGTCTTAAGTGGTCAAGCCTACTACGGGATCTGGCCGGTACTTATGATTATGTGGTGATCGACTCGCCAGCCCTGGGTTTGGTATCAGATTACTTGCTGATATCCAAGTACATAGATATTCATTTGTTTGTAATACGCCGGAACATATCCAAGCCATCCTACCTAGGCGAATTAGAAAAACTCAAGAAAAGAGGAGACATGGATCGCACGTTCCTTATCTTTAATGATGCCTTCGGCAGGTCTTTCAAATACGGATATTCTGACTACCAATACGGTAATGATAAAAAATCCGTCAGAGCGGCGCAATAAATTCCAAAAGAAATGAATAGAGCCTAGATTACCAGAAGCTGTGAAATACAAATACTTGGTGCCATTTTGTTTATTCTTACTGATCTTCACCTTATATCTTATTATATATCTTGAGGACAGCGTCCAAGAGAAGTTGGTTGAAGAAGATGGGTTGATTGAAACTCTTGGAGCAGGTGCTTTTTTTTTGGCCTCAATTCTATGTATCTATTGTTTCTATGCCTCCAAAGGACGTAGGACGAAATTATCTCTTATTAGCTTTCGCAGAAATGTTTTCTTCTTGTTGCTAGGCCTATTGTTTTTTGTTGCCGCAGGTGAAGAAATTAGCTGGGGCCAAAGAATTTTTTCCTGGGAAACCCCAGCCTCATGGCAAAGTATTAATAGCCAAAAAGAGACCAATCTCCACAATTTGGTTTTCTTTGTCAATCGCCCTCGAAACGATCAGGGAAAGTTAGATTTAGTATCTACGCTTTTAGTGTTTAACGTAGGCCGTTTGTTTTTTTTCTTTTGGTTCACTTTTTTACTATTGATCCCCGCTGTTAGCTTGGTCTCATCAAAATGGAAATATCGCTTCAGATCGATAAGGCTGCCCATGGCGCCAGTATGGATTGGCTTGTTAATGCTGGTCAACTTAACGCTATCTTGGTTATTTGTATATATGACGGACTTCGATTTTTCTAAGAGATCTGGGATCGATGAGGTGCGAGAGACCAACTATGCTATAATAATTGCTTATTTGGCTATACATTGGACCCTTTTTAGAACTTACCAGAGCGATGACAAGAGGTATTTTGCGAACGTCAACAATAACCTGTCCTTGTAAATGTCAAGTGTTGTATAATAAGTATTATTTGAGGTATGGCCGAGGTTAATGAACAACAGTTAACGCATGCGACTGGGGATCACTCCTTTTTTTATATATACTTTGTATTAGTTGCCGCTATTGCCCTCTATTTGGTGATAAAAGGTGATACTAAGTACAAGGTTGAGCTGTTCTTTCTTGCATTTTTTCTTATGACAGGTAACCTCAACAGTATTTTAACATTTAGCCTCCCGGGAGTAAGTTTCTTTGAAATCCAGCCAGATAGATTTCTGTTCTTTCTCTTTTCATTTTTTCTGCTGAGACGGATGATATTTGCTGGCTTTATGAAGCCGGACCAGGTCTTTTGGACTATTCCCTGGTTTAAACTTTTACTATTTTTATACGTGTTTTTATTGATCATTTCACAAATAACTCACATAAACGAGATTGGCATATCTGAGGCTGTAGTTTCAATTGTGGAGGCATTCACCGTCATTGTAATCATTCAAGCTTTGCAGATCATGGCAAGCAAACAAACCATAAACATTATTGGTAAAGCTATAATAATTGGAGCGGTGGTCTCCAGTGTGGTGAGCTTGATACAGTTTGGTATTGATCCTTTATTTATGCGATATGGTAATTTAAGACCAGCTTTCGGTCAGGTCATCCGGTCTAATGGAATTTTTAGTACCGAATATTTTAATTCCTATTTTTTGATTACCGCAGTTGTCTGGGTAATGGTAACTGTAGACAATAAAATGCACAAATATATTCTTATAGGATTATTCTCTGCTGGGGTAGCGGCCGCTTTTCAGCGAATGAGCTGGATCGTACTTTTTCTTGTAGTGGCCATTTATTTTTTGAAAATTGAAAAGGCATCAGTTGCCCGAATGGCCTTAGCCGGCCTTGTCGGAGCAGTAGTAGTGCTTACGTCAGTTTTGTTCTTTTACAAAGATATTATGGGTTCTCAGTTGGTGAAGGAACGTCTTTCCGATACAGTTGGTGGTCGAGCTGGTTATTACAGTATGGTCTTTGATAATATCGGTAAGAAACCATTATTCGGATACGGAGGAATTAATAATGATACTTACTACTACGGCATGTTAAAAGTTACCGGGAGTCGCCAACGGGCTACTGGTGAGGAAGGGGATATTCATAGCGGTTATTTTACTGCTCTTTTTTTCTATGGTATTCCGGCGTTTATCTGCTTCACTGCTTTTGTTATCCTGGCCATTTTTTATTTTGGAAAATTAACCAACTACCACCTGTTTTTTGCAATCCCATTTCTAGTAGCCGTACAATACTCTGTTGGTAATCTTACCAATAACTTTTTATTTCCTAAGTATCTGGCTATGTTATATGCCGTGCATTTAGGGCTTGGGCTGGGAGCCCGATACCTACCC
>JBPCUG010000624.1:0-4008 GCA_051011275.1 Cyclobacteriaceae bacterium
GAAGAAGAGCGGATATGGGGAGTATTTGATGGGATTGATTGAGGAATAGAAGCTATGATTACTTTGTGGCACAAGCTACAATGAATTAAAGCTATTGTTGTGGGTACCTTTACTTAATAAGCCAATAAGACGACACCTAAGAAAAAGTTGACAATACAATCAATTACAAGCAAGAGTTTTTCAGGTATCATAATTTCTTCTTTTTTAATGACCTACTACGCTTGCGTAAACACATTGGGTTTATTTTTCTTATCTCCTTAACTCCCTATTCTTGATAAATAACATGCAGCACCGTTTCTCCCACTGCCTTCAAAGTCTCTTTATCAATCACACTGATATTATCAGCTAAAGTATGGTGGTAATCTTTAAACCGGTTGTTTGCACTGCCGTCATAATCAATAATATCGATCATAGGTATTTTAGCGATCTCATTGACGGCTATGTGATCGTCGGTAATCGCTCCCTTACTGTCTTGGTAAAGAAAATAACGGCCATGATTGAGCCGGTGGGCCTGATCCCACACCTTCTTGACGATTGAAGGCGCATAACGTTGAGAGGTGTAGTCGCGGTAAAAACTAGCGTTCTTAGCCCCTACCATGTCCAGTAAGATCCCATAGTATGCGGAGTAATTGGCTTGATGTTTATTTCTAGCCCAATATTCCGAGCCCAAGCACCAACCAGACCCATCTTTACCTTGATCCTCGCCATCAAAAAAAATAATATCAACACCTGCCGCCGGTAGACTGTCTGAAATTACCCTGGCAATTTCTAATAAAACACCTACACCACTAGCGCCATCATTGGCGCCATCAATCGGCTGGTCTTTTTCCACCAAATCCTTCTCCGCTTGAAATCTAGAATCCCAATGTGCAGCTAGCAAGATCCTTTTCTTTTGCGCTGATTTGAAGCTACCGATAACATTGGTAAGCTGCATCATGGTATTCCCCGGACCGGGCGCTTCGAAACTTTGAGTAGCTACCTTGGCTCCATACCCTTCCAAAGCAGTCGCCAAATAAGCCGCTGCGGCCTGATGTGCTGGACTGTTGGGTACTCGTGGTCCGAAGGCTACTTGATCCGCTATAAAGTGATAGGCTGAGTCCTGGCTGAAGGTGGGAACGAACACAGGCGCTTCAATCCGATCGACACCCAGATCTTTTTCATCTTTCTTTTCTGTGCTGTCACAAGCAAGGGCCATAAGAACCAGCGGAATAAGCCACCAATAATCATACTCTCGCAACCAACCCCTTCTACAATTATTCCTCATAAGCCCAACCTACACCCGACTTCATGTCCTTCAAAATAATCCCTTGCTCTTTCAAACCATTTCTGATCTGATCCACCTTATCGTACTCCTTACTTTCTTTGGCCTGCTTATAAAGATCAATAATCACTGATAACATGGCCTCCAGTTGGTCCGGCTTTTCCTCGATCAGCCCCAATACATCTTCAACGTATGATAGGTAAGTACTTTTTACCTTAGTAAAGGCCTCAGGTCCAAAATCACTGTATTTCAATTGACCTGTATTCAAGGAGTTGATCTTCTTGAGCAAATTGAATAGATGTCCCAAGGTAAGTGCTGTGTTAAAATCGTCGTTCATGGCTTCCTGGCACTGCTCGCAGATCCGGTTAACGTCTGATATTAATTTTTCATCGGCCTCTCCCTTCGCATCAGAGGGATATTCCATTGCCTTAATAGTTTTCAAACCGTTGGCAATCTTCTTATAACCCTTTGCTGCCGCTAGCAAGGCTTCGTTGGAAAAATCCAGTGTGCTGCGATAATGAGTTTGCAACATGAAAAAGCGCACGGTCATCGGGCTGTAGCCTCGCTCCAATAAAGGGTGGTCTCCGGTAATCAATTCATGCGGGAGGAAACCATTTCCCAGTGACTTACTCATTTTCTGGCTATTAACCGTAAGCATATTACTATGTAGCCAATACTTTGGGCCACCACTGCCATGTGCCGATTGATTCTGGGCAATCTCACATTCGTGATGAGGAAATTTCAAATCCATACCGCCTCCGTGAATATCAAACTGAATGCCCAGATATTTGGTGCTCATAACCGAGCATTCCAAATGCCAGCCAGGAAAACCTTCTCCCCAAGGGGAAGGCCATCGAATAATATGTTCCGGAGCGGCATTTTTCCATAAGGCAAAATCTAGGGGATTCTTTTTGTCGCTTTGTCCATCAAGTTCCCTGGTGTTAGCTATCAGGTCTTCGATCTTGCGCCCTGACAGATGCCCATATCCTTGATCAGCATTGTACTTCTCCACGTCGAAATAAACCGAGCCGTTGATTTCATAAGCATACCCCGCATCCAGTATCTTCTTGGTCATCTCTATTTGCTCAATGATATGGCCGGTAGCAAGCGGTTCAATTCCGGGGGCTTTGTTATTGAACATCTTTAAGACTGAATGGAAGTCATTGGTATATTTTTGCGCCACTTCCATAGGCTCCAGTTGCATCAACTTCGCCTGTTTTAAAACGCGGTCTTCTCCGGAATCATCAAGCAAATGACCTACATCGGTTATGTTCCTTACATAACGCACTTTGTAACCGCTAAAAAGTAAATACCGATAAATGACATCGAATCCCAGAAAGGTGCGCACGTTCCCCAAATGCACATCGCTGTACACCGTTGGACCACAAACATACATGCCAACATAAGGTGGATTTATCGGCTGGAAAGGTTCTTTCTTTCTGGTTAAGGTATTATATACTTGCAGGACTTCAGACATTGGACAAATTTAATAAAATAGCCTTTTAATAATAGTGGTAATCTCCTTTTCACTAACTAATATAGAGAGGTAAATTAAGGGGATTGCATGGTTGTTTTAATAATTTATTTACGTTACTTTTGTAATGAAATATAGATACTTCTTTTAAAGAGGGGACAGCAAGTCCCCTTTTTATTTGTAAATAGTTTTAAATTCATGGACCTGCAAGCGGCATTAGAGAAGATCGCCGAAGATAGTCTGGACGACAAGAGTCTTTTTTTGGTAACCTTGATAGTTAAAGGCACCTCCAAGGGATCCAAAATATCAATCATTATTGATGGGGATGAAGGAGTGTCAATAGACACTTGCGCCAGGATCAGCCGAGCTGTGGCTAGCAAGATTGAAGCTTTAGATCTGATCGAACACGCATTTAGGCTAGAGGTATCTTCACCAGGGTTAGATCATCCCTTGGCCATGCACCGGCAATACCTAAAGAATATAGGTCGAAAAGTTAAGGTGACTTTGAAAGATGATAAGGTAATGGAAGGTGCACTTATAAGTGTAGATAACCAACAAATTGTAATTGAAAAGCCTCAGCCAAAAAAGGCCAAAAATAAAGAGCCTGAAAAGCTACAGCTGCCATTTGAAGAAATAGTAAAGACCAACGTTTTAGTATCATTTAAATAACACACAGACATGGACACTGGAATCTTAATCGAAGTGTTTGCGGATTTCGCGAGAAATAAAAACATAGATCGCCCCACAATGATCCGCATATTGGAAGATGTATTTCGAACCATGATCCGGAAAAAATTTGAAACCGATGATAATTTCGACATTATCATCAATACGGATAAAGGTGACCTTGAGATCTGGCGTATTCGCGAGATCGTTGACGACAACTCAGAAGACATTTGGGACCACGATAAGATCAGTCTAACAGATGCGCAAAAAATAGAATCAGATTTTGAAATTGGAGAGGAACTAGCCGAGGAGATTAAGCTAATTGACTTCGGGCGCAGAGCAGTAATGACCGCCAGACAAACGCTTATACAAAAGATCAAGGATCTGGAAAAGGACATTCTATTTCAGAAGTACAAAGAGCTTGTGGGTGAAATCATTCTTGGTGAAGTATATCAAGTGCTCAGTAGAGAGGTATTGATGATCGATGCAGAAGGAAACGAGCTGATCGTTCCCAGATCGGAACAAATACCAAAAGATCGCTATCGAAAAGGAGAAACTGTGCGGGCTATTGTACACCGAGTTGAAATGGTAAATGGCAATCCTAGAA
>JBPCUG010000625.1:0-2655 GCA_051011275.1 Cyclobacteriaceae bacterium
ATTTTAAGTTAACAGCTGCATGTTATTTTAAATAGCCGCCGCTATTAATAGTTTACCCCAGTGCGCTTTAGAACTTACTCAATGAGTTGCTTTATTTGACGATTCCTCCCTTAAACAATGATTCCAACAATAACAAGTCCCAAGGATTTGCGTAATACAAGGCATAAGCAATAATATATTGTCACCCTTTCTTTCCGATTCTTGTATTATTTTAACCTGAATCATGAGAATCAGCTCTAAAACCCCCATAAAAATGCTACTGATATCACTTGGCATTATTTTTTTGAGTGCGTTGGGCCAATCGTGTAATTCTCAAGGGATGACCTACGGAGAGTTGAAAGATAATCTGGAGGTACAGCTTGAACTTTTAGCAAAACGTGAGCTTTCAAATGCCGAACTGGAAAGAGCAGCAAAAGAGTATTATGCACTGTTTGATAATACTTGCGATTCTCTTTGCGAAGCTGTGGTGAAATATAACAATGACATGGTAGTTCCTCTGCAAGAAAGACCAGGGGCACCCATGGACTTGCTGAGAAGGCATTATTATTCCTCAGTACTCTATTATTCTCCTACGCAGGCCGGAAGTTATATTCAGCAGTTAATCAATGAAATTGATCCTATTGAGGTGGCCGATGAAAAATCAAAACGGGTATTGAAACAATCAGATATTCTTGGGCTCCTAAACATTAATGCATTCATTGAAAACGGAGGAGCTCCAAAAACTCAAACGTTTGATCCGAAAACTATTGATAGGGTTGTTAACAGCTATCAGGAATATTATGCACAGGGATCAACAAAATTAGCTCGTCGTTTAAGCCTGGCGGCAGAATTATGGGCCGGAATAGCCCAAAACTGGAATAAGTTAAGCGACCTGGAAAAACAGCAGGTTAGGAATTATTTTGACCCTTCATCCGAAGACCCGATTATGGATGAAGCCACCTATAAAGAACTTTTGGCTCTTACTGATGAGGAAGCCGCGGACTGGCGGTCCCGGGATAGGCATGAGTATAATATGGCTCGGCTAGAGGCCATTAATAACAGAATGATGGACTATTATGCAAGGAAGTCTGAGCTTGACATACTGATGGAGCCTTTTTATTGGTGAGACCATATACATTGGGCTCACGGTCCGATTCTCATTTTGCTGGTTTACATCTGGATAATTTCATATTTTGATCAACCAAACAATTCAACCATTTAACCTATGAGATCTCCAAAGCCGCTTTTGATCATTATCATTTTGTCTTTTTTTTCACCCTATATCTTTGCCCAGGAGATTCTTGAAAAACTAGCAGAGATTGCCATTATTGACCAAAAGGTCATGATGCCCATGAGGGATGGCGTCAGGTTGGCTACCGACATCTATCGCCCCCAGTCCGATCAAAAGGTACCCATCATTTTCTCACGCACGCCTTATAATTTCAATTCATGGGGTGATGGGGAAATCAGAACCCGCACTTATGAACGTGCTTATGAAGCAGTAAAGAGAGGATTTGCCTACGTAGTACAGAACGCAAGGGGCAGGTTCTTTTCTGAAGGGGACTGGGATATTCTGGGCACACCTCTCACCGATGGCTTTGACGCTATTGCCTGGATGTCAGAGCAGCCGTGGAGCAACGGCAAAGTTGGTACCTTAGGTTGTTCCTCAACAGCAGAATGGCAAATGGCGATAGCTGCCTTGGATCACCCTTCGCATGCCGCTATGGTACCGCAGGGATTTGGTGCGGGTGTTGGGCGCGTTGGTAATTACTATGAACAAGGCAATTGGTATCGTGGTGGTGTTGAACAATTGCTGTTTTTCTCCTGGCTCTACAGAACACAGCATGATGAACTAAAGCCTACACTACCTGACGGTATATCTCAAAGCGATCTTCAAAGGCTTCAGCGTTTTTATGATATGGCCCCAGAATATCCTTTGGTGGATTGGACCGAAGGATTCAAGCATTTGCCCCTTCAGGATATTATCAAGGCCCAAGAAGGACCTGTAGGAGTCTTCGAAAAAATGGTAAGACGCAAGCCCAACGATCCCGCATGGTTTAAGGGTGGTCTGTACCATGATGATATGGGCTTTGGTGTACCCAGCTTTTGGTTTGTTTCCTGGTATGATGTGGCTACCAGCCCAAACCTGGCGCTCTTCAACCATGTCCGCAACAACATCAAGGACCGCGAGGTAGCCGACAACCAGTACCTGGTGATCGCCCCAACACTCCACTGCCGGTACACTAGGGCTACGGAAAACACTATTGTTGGTGAGCGCAACGTGGGGAACGCCCAGTTGGACTATGATGGAATGATCTATGGTTGGTTCGACTATTGGCTTAAGGGCGCACAGAATGGCATCTTGAAGAATATCCCGAGAGTACAGTACTATACCATGGGAAGTAATAAATGGCAATCTTCGGAGACCTGGCCTCCTAGAGAAGCCCAAATGACCACCTTTTACCTGAATAGCCAAGGGAACGCCAACAGTTTATATGGCGATGGAAAATTATCGCTGGATGCTGTCGAACATGAGCAGTCAGATTCATTCACCTATGATCCTAATAACCCCGTACCATCCTATGGGGGTGGTGTCTGTTGCATGGGTAATGCTCTTGAAGGCGGCTCCTTTGATCAGCAGCAGATGGAAACAAGAAATGACATTTTAGTGTATAC
>JBPCUG010000626.1:0-5770 GCA_051011275.1 Cyclobacteriaceae bacterium
CCTCCATTTGAATAATCGAGGACTGGTTTTATTCTGGCAGATTGATGGCCACCAAAAATGATCGAGTCCTGGCCAACAGTAACTTTTCGAACATAAGTTTTGAAAGGCCTCTCGAAGTTGAAATTTACATTTAAGTCATACTTTGTGATCATTTCTCCACCTATCCATAATTGATCCTGATCATCCCAAAATAAATGGTTCTCTGTAGTGCTCCTAAATGTTTCATCGTACAACCTTCGGACCGAATAACTATGCTTGGTATGCTTAATTGCTGAGAAGCGAATTCTTTTTCCTTCAATAGGCTTAGATTCCAACAAAATATACTGCCCGCCATTTTGGTAAGCTATTGGGTAAACATATAAGGAGTCGAGCCCAAACTTTTTACCAAAATGTGGAGCTGGAGAAAATTTGTCGGAGCCTGAGTCAAGTTTGAATATTGGGCTATTAGGTGCACTTGTGGTCACAAAAAGCTTCTCATCAATTAGCCATACATTAGTAGTTCCCTTAGGAAGCCCTTGGTCATAGCGGCTAACCTCTAAACGATCGAAGTCTAGGTTTTGGATTCCATCGTAAAGTTCTGGAAACTCTATCTTGATCACCATGTGCAACGAAGTGCCCAACCAAAGTGTGCCCTCATCACTAGCGGTAATTGAAAATATGTCTTCCTTAATCTGATTTAGATCCTTTTCTATTTGCCATTGGTTGTTCTTGAAATAAATAGTAGATAAGCCATGCATGTGACCAATATATATTCTGTTGCTATCTCTCTTCGATCGATACAATGCACGAGTGCCAGACAAGTTGTTTATTGGGACAACCTCTTTATCTGTAATTGAGAAAACACCATTAGCGGTAGCAGCTAATAGGTTTTCTTCCAATGATAGTAGCGAAAAACAACCGCTCTGAATAGCCTCAATTCTATGAAATTTAGCAGGCTGGACCCCCAACTCTGGTTTTAGTTCATACAAACCATCATATGTGCCTACATATAATTTGCCTTTATGTCTTGTTATAGATGAAACTGTACCCTCTAGGCCCGATTTTTTATCGAAGATTTGGTATGGCAAATGCGGCTCCACCCGAGAGATTCCGGTTTGAAGTGCCAGCCACAAAGCATTCTGGTCATCTATCACCATTCCATGGACCTGGTCATTCAGAGTTCCATCATTTGCGGTTATCTCTTTTATGCGTCTGCCGTGCTTATCTATGATCAATACACCTGCTCTCAAAGTGGCAAAGGCATATGTGGAATCGGTTAATTGTTGTCCTGCGTAAAGATTGTTTACCTTAAAGTACTCCGCTACTTCGCTTTTCAGGCTTCTTATGGTCGATCCATCATAAACGAAAAGACCGTTTTCTCTAGAAGCAAATAAAACTGAACCCTGGTCGTATGGCATCGCTACAACCACCCTTTCATTCTTTAGTTGCTCGCCGTTGGGAATCAATTGCAAAGAATCACCGTCCACTTTAAACATCCCTTGCTCAGCTATTTTGACATACACTTCACCATTGACCTGATACTCTCTGTAGATTGGACCAGGATGGGGAATAATTTGGAATCGGTTGTCCTTCCAACTGTAGATCATGTTATCCGTGAAAAAAAGTATGCGCTCTTGTTCAGGGAAGATCTGCCAAATGTTGGCCGTTAGCGGATGTGAAGATGGTATTTTGTCCTTTAAAGATCTGAATTGAAGAAATCCTAAAGAATCAGGCTCAAGGTATCCTAGTTCTCGATCTGCTCCCACCCACTTAACATTATTATCATCAACAACAACCGTGCGTACTGCTTGCAGACCAGGAGAGGATATCAATCTCCATGAAGATCCGTCAAACTCGAGGACTCCGTTTCCATTTCCAGCATATATGTAACTGTTTTTATCCTGGGTTATAAACCAATTTTGATGGTGCCCATTATATTCTTCATGAGTGTAGTTCTTGATCGGGTAGTAACCCTGTTCATTTTGCCCTTGCACCGGGGATGCCAATACAAGAAGAATTAATATGGGAAAACATATAATGAGCTGGCAATAAATTTTAGCAACCAATGGTTGCCTCGATTGGGAAAGTACTTTATTATGAGACATAAAAGTCCAATTTTCCATAGCTCTTATTCGCTTTAAGCAGTATCGCCGCTACCGAACGCAGTTTTAATTCTTTCAAATAGTAATAGTCACCCAACTATGCTGATTAAATGTAGGTAATAGGATGTAAAACACAATTCAGACTTAGTGATTGACCAGTTTGGATTAGTATTTTAACCGTATTTTTATATACTTACCATATGTACAAATCTCAAATGCGTTGCTTATCCAACACTGCAAAAGAATCATTTTGTGCCACGAGCAATAAAAAGTTCAATTGAAATGTGCAGACAATTCTTGATTGCCTGCTTGGTGTGCTTATGCGCATCTGGAGTAATAGCCCAAGCACATACTCTGTCGCTAAATGAGGGCCAATCTTCACCTCAAGCCAGCCTGACCGACATCGCTTGGATCCAAGGGCATTGGAAAGGAGAAGCTTTCGGTGGGATCACCGAAGAGATTTGGACGCCACCGTTAGGCAACTCCATGATGGCAGCTTTCAAATTGGTAGTAGATAACAAAATAGAATTCTATGAATTGATCACCATTGTCGAAGAGGATGAAACCCTCATAATGCGTTTGAAGCATTTTGATAAGACCTTGCTAGGCTGGGAAGAAAAAGATAAAACAATTGACTTCCCTTTAGTAAAAGTAGCTAAGGATGCTGTGTATTTTGATGGGCTCACTTTTGAAAGTATCAGCGAGAGTGAAATGAATGTATATGTTGTAATTTCCGATGAGGGTGAAACTCACGAGGCCAAGTTCAATTATAGAAAGGCGCAATAACATGCAGTCTTCATATTCTCTGTCCAAAAAAGTACCATGATTCCAATTTTCTTCATACATTAAACCGTTAATAAACAAAATCAATTACTAATGGGAAAATTCACAATTTACACTGGCAACGATGATCAATTTCGTTTCAACCTAAAAGCTGGAAATGGAGAAAAGGTTCTTCAAAGTGAGGGCTATACCTCCAAAGCAGGCTGCCAAAATGGGATTGCTTCGGTACAGAAAAATGCAGCTGAGGAAAACAGGTTTGAGCAAAGAGAATCCTCCAATGGAAAGCACTACTTTGTCTTGAAAGCTGGAAACGGAGAGATCATTGGTACTAGCGAAATGTATGAGTCGCAGCAAGCTTGCCAAAACGGGATCGCATCCGTTCAACGGAATGCCACCGATGCGTCTATTGTTGAAGAGTAGATAGACTGCTTTCTTTGCCCCATGGGCGAGATCATAGTCGATTTACCGTTAATTTTTTCTGCTTTGGGGAAGTGATGAAAGGTTTCTAAAGATACTTATCACTGTTTCTCAAGATTGGGGATACCGTGGAAAAGACTTTGATCGCTTGGATCTATTTCTACTATGCTACCAGGCTTGCTAAAATGGTAGGTATTGCCGGAGACCAAACCTCTTACCCTTAGGGATCTTTGACCAGTATATTTAAAGGCCATAGGCGGGTGGCTTAAATCTCTGTTCTTTATTAGTTTGTCCGATCTTTCAAGATGCGGAGTGGTTATGCTGGCTCTTTTTCCGCCACAGCAAGAACGGGTAGGCTCATTGCTCCTCATAATATGGGATTTTAACTTTTTTCTGATCAGTTAATTTGTATATGATTACAGCTGCTCCGGATAGCGCCAGCCATACCGCAAAGAACATCTTCCATGAGTTCGCCAGCCAGATCGCAGGTAGCATAGCCACCCAAAGACTTAAGCAATAAAAGCAATCCATAAGCTTTCCCCAAAATGTATTGCCTGCCCATTCCCTCAACCTGAAGATGAGATCAAAAGGGCCATCCTCGACCTGCAAAAGATGTGATACTCTCCAGGTAGCGAGGATGGCCAATATAAAATGAAACCAAAGGTCCATTTAGTTTACAATTCTGGTTTTTCTATACCTATTAATACCGATGTGGCATGGAAATCAGGATAGCCTGACGAACCGTTTGTAAGTCTCAAACTCCCACCCAATCGAATACCAAAGGCGCAGAATTTTTGATCCGGTTCCAGCCAGCGTCCGGAGGCTGGTTGGACAGTTACCGTATAGAAGCCGGAGGCATCGGCACTCACCTCATTGACTGTCCCTTTGAATCTGGTATTGCAATTGAGGTTGTCGATATGTACATAATTACGTCCTCGGTTGATCACTCCGTCCAGTTGGCCAAGTGCTACAAAATTGGCATCAACCACCGGCACATTTACTCCGAAACCTCCAGTAGCCCCTTTGCTCAAGGACAACGCATATTGGTTAATAAAACCAAATGGACTGCTTCCGGGATTGTGCTCTACCTTAAATCGAATGGTCATTGGGGCATCTTCAATGATGTTGTTACTGACATCGACAGGTAGCGTAAATAGGGCACAGTTGCCAAGAGTGGCTCCTCCTACTGTCACATTCGGATCGATTGTTCTGATCACGCTACTGTTGTGCAAATACAATCTAATGGTCTCGGAAGCGCCCGTGAATTTGGTACCATCGGCTTTATACCCTTGTATCCTAAATTGATGCAACCCATTATCAAACGCGCTGGTTTTGATATCAGCTTTGATGTTCTCAAAAGCCTCCAACCATTGACCTGAGTCGGTTTCAACATTAAGATATCCCTCAATAGTAGCGGAACTTGGCGTAGTAAAGGTCCGGTTAACCAATGACAAGATTTTCAGTGATCCAATAAACCTTGGTAATCTCAATGGCTGCGTAAAATCTGTCCAAGCACCAAATAGCCCTTTTCTGGATTCAATAGTGTAGTACTTAATCTGTGGATTTTTAAGACATCCTCTCAATAGAAGGTTTCCAGTCCAGGCCGCGCAACGTGCTGCTGGGGCTATTGAATCAAAAGCAGTGATAAGACCGCTACTGTTCAAGTGGTTACCAAACCCAACTCGCGTACCACTGACTTCATCAGCCAGAGCTACATTCCCCACTCCTTGAATGATATGCTGTCCTTGGCAAGCTACAGGGATCAAGCCCGATTTTTCTTTTGGGATACAGAGGTCTATTCGTCGAAGAAACGGTATGTTCCAATAAGGCGCCGTCTCAAAAAGACTTGTATTCAGATCAAATTGATCTAGCAACTGGACAATCAGATCAGGTCGAGACTGAACCGAGGGTGTCTCTCCTGCGGCAACATCTACATCTACTTCGCCAAGTACATCGGCAGTAGTTCTTATAAATCTAAAGATGTAATTGCCTAGAAAATCAGTATTGATCTCGCCCAGGTTTTCGCGTGGGCCTTCACCAGTATAGGACCCCCCCGATAACTCCGCTATAGTGCGATCATATTCTTCAAATCGAAGGAGAGCATGGGGGATAGGTCCGGTTTCACAGTATAGTCTCAAGCGATCTACTACCTTAGCGGCTTCAATAAGCGTGGCCCGATTTGCGGTAGCCAATTCTGCATTTCCAATTTTTTCGCTTGATGCTCTTACCTCTGCTTTTTTCAGCGCATTAAACGAATGAGTTACAGCTTTTGATTTTCCTTTGCCCTTTAAAGAGATCTTATCCGGCACCGAGATGGTAAACACTTCCTGTTTCTCAGGTATGGGGCGGTCACCGGACAGGGGAACCATGATTGGCTTAAATGGCCCTGCCGGTGGCTCTGGCTGAGGGTTGAACATCACTGCATCTACCAGATCGGGGTAGTAAGCTCGCACGGCTTTCCGAATGTCTTCGTTTACCACAGCCTCTTT
>JBPCUG010000627.1:0-2662 GCA_051011275.1 Cyclobacteriaceae bacterium
GTATGTGATAAACGATATTGGAGAGAACAATTTTTATTACAATAGTGGAAATGGGCATTTTGTAGAAGCAACCAAGCAAGTCGGACTTTCTAATCATGGTAATGGCATGGGTGTAGATATCTGTGACTACAACAATGATGGGTTGTTTGATATTTATGTTACTAATATTCATGAATACGTACCTAATCCTTTCTTTGTAAACCAAGGCAATGGAGCTTTTAAAGATCTATCAGAACAACTTGGCATTGAGGATACCGGATGGGGTTGGGGGGCACGCTTTTTTGATGCGGATCATGACTTGGACGAGGATCTTTATGTAGTTAATGGTTTTGATTCGCCCATTGCTACGGGAGATCCCAATAAATTCTTCGAGAATGGTAATGGAAGATTTACAGAAGTTTCATCGGATAACGATCTGAATAGCCAAGCTCGTGGCATGGGCCTTGAAGTCTTCGACTTTGATATGGATGGCGATCAAGATATGGTGGTGGCCAATCGGGAAGCGCAATTAGATCTGTACCGGAACAATATTGTTGAAACCAATGAGGGTAGCAACTGGATCCAAATTAAGTTGGAAGGCATTATTAGCAACAAGAACGGTTTCGGAGCTAGAGTCAAAATAACATGTGATGATGTGGACTACTTCCGGTACCACTCAGGTGTGAATATCTTTAGCCAAAGCATCAAGCCCATTCATTATGGTCTTAGCCATCATCAGCAGGTTGATCAAATACAAGTGGATTGGCCAAATGGGCGAAGTGAGATTTTTGGCCCCGATTCGGTCAACCAGATTATAACCCTGGTGGAAGGGACAGGAGAGGAACTTGCTCGTGACATTGTTCTGAGTACGACTAGTGAAGCTGGTGCCGAATGGAAAATTTATCCCAACCCTTACAAAGACCAAATTTGGCTGCAAGTGGGCACCAATTCTACAGGCTCGATTCAATTCTCATTATGGGATATAATGGGCAAAACTATCCTTAATAAGGAATTTGGCCATCCTCGAAATGGGGTGGTTGCCCTTCTAAGTGGGGCTGAACAAATTCCACCAGGTCTTTACTTTTATTCGGTGAAAGGAACCGGATTAACTGGTTCCGGTAAGTTGGTAAAACGATAAGTATGTCAGGTATCTTTAAAAAGGCAGGATTTATTGGGGCTCTTTTTTTAAGTGCAGGAATCACTTGGGCCCAGAGCTTTGAGTTGATTGGGGACGCTAACATCATTTGTAATCTGCAAGACGCCAACGGAGTTACGGTTGCAGACTATGATCTTGATGGAGACCTGGATATTTTCGTGGTCAGTATACACCGATACGAAGCCGGTAATGATCAGACCTGGAGCAGGTTATTGCGCAACGATGGCGAAGGTGGGTTCAAGGATGTAACCGACGAGGCGCTATTGAGGAATCAAAATGAGTCCATAAGGTCCGGATGGATGGGAGATAGAATGGCCGCCAGTTGGGGAGATTACGACAATGATGGCTATCCTGATTTATTTTTGGCAAATAATGGTAGAGATGAATTATGGCGCAACAAAGGAAACGGGCAATTCGAAAATCAGACTAGTGCTTCGGGAGTTCAGGGTTGTGATGATTGTTATAGCTCTAACGGACTCTGGTGGGACTATGACCTGGATGGAGATTTAGACCTCTACGTAAGTGATTGGTTAAGGGTGAATCGTCAATATAGGAATGAAGGGGATGGTACATTTACTGATGTAAGCGTAAGTACAGGGCTTAACGACACAAGTAAGACATGGGCAAGCCTACCGATTGATATCAATAAAGACACCTATCCTGACCTATATGTGGTCAATGATTTCGGGGACAATTTTCTCTTCCTAAATAATGGAAACGGCGAATTTAGTGAAGCCACAAAAGAATTTGGATTAGAGGATGATGGAGACGGAATGGGTGTTGATATATGTGATTACAACAACGATGGCAACTTTGATATTTATGTGACCAATATCTATCGACACAGACCTAATCCTTTTTTCATTGGCAGTGATGACGGGACGTTTAGCGAGATGGCCAGACCGATGGGAATCGAAAATACCGGCTGGGGCTGGGGAGCAAGATTCTTTGATGCTGATCATGATATGGATGAAGACTTGTACGTGGTGAATGGAATGAATCTAAGCGCTGGACGTGGCGATAGGAATGTTTTCTTCGAAAATAGTGAGGGTAGGTTTCACGATCTTTCGAGTGATCTCGGACTTGATAATGCTACTGAAGCAAGGGGCCTAGAGGTGTTTGATTATGACCTTGATGGAGACATTGATATGCTAGTAGCCAATCGCGGTGATCATCCCAGTTTCTACAAAAATATGCTTATAGAAAATAAAGCGAACAATACAAATTGGATCCAGATATGGTTAGAAGGGACGACCAGTAACAAAAATGGTTTAGGATCTACGGTCCGTATTATATGTCAAGATCAGAAATATATAAGACATTACTCTGGGACGAATCTGTTTGGGCAAAGCATAAAGCCAATCCATTTCGGGTTGGCACACCACACCACGGTGGATGAAATAGAAGTAACCTGGCCAAACGGAACTAAAGAATATTTCAGCGGCATAGAAGCTAATCAAAGGGTTAGGCTGGTAGAAGGAGCTGGAGAAACACAAGCCATTGTGGTGGTGGGAATTGATGACGAAA
>JBPCUG010000628.1:0-5605 GCA_051011275.1 Cyclobacteriaceae bacterium
GGATCCCAGAATGGCCTCATATATCTTTATGGAGCGTAATGGCATCCACATTATCGATCTCAACAAGAGCTTAGAATGTCTTGAACTGGCATCTAGTGCCATTCAACAAGTAGTGAGGACGGGGAGAAAAGTGATGTTTGTTGCTACTAAGAAACAAGCCAAAGATGTGGTATCCACAGAAGCACAAAGACTTAATATGCCTTATGTCACAGAGCGTTGGCTGGGCGGTATGCTTACCAATTTTGCCACTATCAGACGGTCTCTCAAAAAAATGTCAGGCATTGATAAGATGATGAAGGAAGAAAGCTTCCAGAATATGGCAAAGAGGGAAAGGTTAATGGTGAGCCGGGAAAAAGCTAAATTGGAAAAAGTACTAGGTGGAATCGCGGATCTTACTCGCCTACCGGCTGCATTGTTCATTGTGGACATTAAGAAGGAGCATATTGCTGTAAAAGAGGCTCAAAAATTGAATATTCCTGTTTATGGTATTGTCGATACCAACTCCAACCCGGAATTGGTCGATTTTCCGATTCCAGGAAACGATGATGCTTTCAAATCTATTTCTGTAATCACTAGAGCCATCAGCCAAGCTATCGAAGATGGACTTAATGAAAGAAGGAAAGATAAGGAAGATGCAAAGCTTAAAGAGGAAGAGGCGAAAAAGAGACAGGTAGACGAGCAAGGTGATGGTGGAGAACCGGCTGAAGTTGAGGTAGAAGCTAAATCTAAGGTCGAACCAGAGACTAAGCCTGAAGCCAAAGAAGAAACAACCAAATAAAAGAGGCAAATCAACCAAATATATACGAACATCGGGGCTTCTGGTTTCGATGTTTATTTTTTTTAAGGATAATATTAAATCACTGAAAAATGACTATTACTGCACAAGACGTTAACAAATTGCGGCAAATGACTGGCGCCGGAATGATGGATTGTAAAAAGGCACTTACCGAAGCGCAAGGAGATTTTGATAAGGCCATTGATTTACTGCGAAAGAAAGGACAAAAAGTATCAGCCGCTAGAGCTGACCGAAAGACTTCTGAAGGATCCGTTTTTGTAAGGACCAATGACGATCGGACTGAAGGTGTTTTGATCGCTTTGAATTGCGAAACTGATTTTGTAGCCAAAAATGAAGATTTCCAAAACCTAGGCAAGTCAATACTAGCAGCTGCCTATGAAAAGGCACCTGGTTCTATCGAGGAACTTGGGGCACTGCCGCTTGGGGAAGGCACGATACAAGAGAAGATCACCGATATGGTGGGAAAGATCGGAGAGAAGATTGAAGTTAGCGCCTACGAAAGATTATCTGCTGATGCGGTGGTGGCCTACATACATGCTGGAAGCAAGCTAGGAGTGTTAGTAGGACTAACGGGAACCAACGGAACCAACGTGGAGAGTGCTGGTAAGGATGTGGCCATGCAAATCGCGGCCATGAATCCTGTGGCTGTCGACAAAGACGATGTTGATGCCAGTGTGGTATCCCGAGAATTGGAGATCGGAAAAGAGCAAGCACGGGCTGAAGGAAAGCCGGATAATATTATTGACAAAATTGCCGAAGGTAAATTGAATAAGTTTTATAAGGAAAATACTTTATTAAATCAGGCTTTTGTAAAAGATAGCTCACTCACCATAGCTAAGTATTTGGAAACAGTGAACCACGGTCTAACTGTTAACCAATTTAAAAGAGTGGCTATAGGCAGCTAGGCTGGTAGAGATATGAGATCTTAGTAAAGGGCAGCCGTTGGTTGCCTTTTTTTGTTAGATCAGTTCAAGAACCAGTTGTTTAAGCGTATTTGGGTCAACTGGCAACCCCAAAAACCCGTAACTCGCAGCTATTTCTTACTTGCATTAAACAGCTTCTGCTTTTCGGCTTTAGTCAGGCTTTCATAACCAGAGGCTGATATCTTATCCAGAATAGCATCAATTTCATCCTGTTCTATGGAGGTGGCACCTTTTGCTGAAGCCGGCTTCTTGGTTTTAGCAGCTCGAGACTTTTTGGGTTTCTTGTGAGTTACTTTGATATTGGATGGACGCACAAAAAAGCTCCTAAAAAAACTTAATACTGATTGCACCCAAGCTCCCCAGTCGGTACCTTTTTGCAATTGACGGATGTAAAAGAAACCAATCATGGCCCCACCTAAGTGGGCAATATCTCCACCTGCATTTTCGCCAATGGTTCCAAGCAGAGACATTAGCACTAACACCCCGGCGATATATTTAATTCTCACCGGGCCTAATAATATTAAATGGATCTGGTATTCCGGCATTAGAGTAGCTGCACCTACTACCACGGCCAATACGCCAGCTGAAGCTCCAATCAAACTGGACCCTGTCACTACTCCCTCGAATAAGGGTGAGATATTGGAAATTAAGATAAAAAGTAAGCCACCTGATAACCCTCCTAGGATATAGGTATTTAGTAATTTCTTATTACCCAAATACTCTTTTAAGATTCTCCCAAACCAATATAGAATTAACATGTTGAAAAGAATGTGAAAGAAATCGTAATGAGTAAAAAAAGTCGTGACAAGGGTCCAAGGCCGAACCAACAAATGGTCAAGAGCAGATGGCAAACCAAGGTACTCAAGGTAAAGCGCCTTGGCCTTACCCCATGAAGAAACCCCCGTAATAGTAAGAATCACCTCCACTATTCTTAGAAACAACCAAAGGCCTACATTAATTGCGATCAGTTGCCATAAGCCATTGTCCGGTTTACGGAATACATTCTTTATCTCATCTGCGAAACTGGTCTGCATAGGTTTTAATAAAAGCTATTTCTCTGATTCTGCCACATTTTTAACATTATAAAACCAATTAGCATTCCCCCAAGATGCGCTAAGTGCGCTACATTATCGGTAGGGGAGTTCTGGAACAATGCATATGCCTCATACAACCCATAGAACAATACAAAATATTTTGCCTTGATCGGTATAGGCAAAAACAGTAACATCAGTTCGGTATTGGGAAATAACATGGCAAATGCCAGCAGTATTCCAAAAAGAGCTCCTGAGGCACCAACCAATGGAACATTAGATTTTGCCCGGTAAAATGCCTGCACCATCTGGCCTGACTTGTAAGCGTATTGAGTATTATCCGGATCTTCACCGTAAAGATCAGCAAACTCATAGAATTGATATATGTTATTTTCGGCCACAAAAGAGGTAAAGTCTTCTGAGTTGGGATTTTCCTGATAAACCTGAGCCTGTTTCTGCAAAGGTCTGATCTCAATGAACTCTACAGCACTAAAAATGATCCCAGAACCTATCCCTGTAACCAAGTAAAAAAGCAAGAACTTCTTTGGCCCCCAAAAACGCTCCAGTATAGGACCGAATATGAAAAGCCCGAACATGTTTCCGAAGATGTGCCAAAAATACAGGCTACCATTTTGTTCGAAAGCATGCATAAACGCAAAAGTGATGATTTGAAATGGTAGGAATTTTTCGGAAAAAATATAGTGCAACCCTAAAAAATCCGTTAAATCAATCTTGTAAAAAGTAAACAAGAAGTAGGATATAAAGAACAAGCCAATGTTTACCAGGAGTAAGTTCTTAACAACCGGAGTAAGTCTTCCAAACATAGATTACTAATTCAAAAAGGACTCCATCTGGTCCAGATCGATGACGAAATAGGTTTTTTTGCCATTTGGGGCGTAGTTGGGGTTTTCACAGGCAAACAACTGATCAATCAAGTTATCCATTTCCGGTTCCCGCAATTTTTGCCCTGATTTAATTGCCGCTCGTCTTGCCATCGATCGCGCCAAGTTCTCTCTTATTGGAAGCGACAAAGCTGATTGGTTGTATTTAAACTGCTCAACTAGTCCTTCAAAGAGGTGCTTTCCATCCTGACCCGCTGCATCTGAAGGGACTCCTTTAACCATTACATCACTTTTTCCAAACTCTTCAAAAACAAATCCCAAAGCATGAATTTCATTTTGTAATTCCTTTACCAAGATATGGTCCGTCGGATTCAATTTAACGGTTTGAGGAAAAAGAAGTTGTTGAGAACTACATGGCTGATTCTCGAATGATGCCTGATACTTTTCAAAAAGGACCCTTTCATGAGCCGCCACCTGGTCGACTAGCATCATACCCGATTTTACCTGCGAGACCAAGTAGCGCCTATGGATTTGAAAAACACTTCTTTTTATGATCGCCTTAGAAAGCTCGGCCGTGGATTTCTGATTTCCTGCACTCTCAAAAGTCAATCTTTTTTCTTCGATCTCGTCTTGTTCTAATTCAACATCGATCCTTGCCTCACTTACACTTTCTTGATACATTTTTTCCCAATGATCCAAATTTGATTTTTGTAGAGGTATACTTTTAAGTTGGCCATAGTCGCGATCACGCACTCGATCAGTTGAGGTGTCGACTTTGGATGTCATGATAGCTTCAAAATTAACATCTCGATCAAACTGCAACGAGGGCGTAATATTATGAGCACCCAAAGCCTGCTTTACCGCCGCTCTCACAATGCCATAGATACTGCGCTCGTCATCAAATTTGATCTCTGTTTTGGTTGGGTGTACGTTCACATCAATGTGTTGTGGGTCGATTTCCAAGAACAAAGTATAAAAAGGAAAGCACTGCGGAGCGATCAGCCCTTCATAGGCATTGGACACGGCGTGATTGAGATAGTTACTCTTGATAAATCTTTGGTTTACAAAAAAGTACTGCTCACCTCTGGTTTTTTTTGCATGCTCTGGCTTTCCAATGTAACCTGACACTTTGAGTAACTGGGTTTCTTCCTTGCAGGGGACCAACTGCTGCTGGTAGTTTTTGCCAAAGATCCCCACTATCCGCTGGCTTAGCTTCCCGCTTTTCAATTGGTATACCTCCATATCATTTTGGTACAAAGAAAATGATATATCACTGTTGGCTAATGCCACTCTTTGAAACTCATCAATAATATGCCGCATTTCCACCGGGTTGGACTTAAGAAAATTTCGGCGAGCAGGCACATTGTAAAACAAGTTTTTAATACTTACCGAAGTCCCTTCGTTTGCGGCTACCATCTCTTGAGCTTTGATTTCTGAACCCTCTATTTTGATAAGAGATCCAAGCTCATCTTCAGTTCGTTTGGTCTTCATTTCTACCTGGGCCACCGCAGCTATGGAGGCCAGAGCCTCACCGCGAAAGCCCATGGTTTTGATAGCAAAAAGATCTTCAGAAGTTTTGAGCTTGGAAGTAGCATGCCTTTCAAAACTCATACGCGCATCGGTACTAGACATTCCCACACCATTATCAATGACCTGGATCAACCCCTTGCCTGCTTCCTTAACAATCACTGCAACATTATTACCACCAGCATCTACAGCATTTTCTAGCAGTTCTTTAACCACTGAAGCAGGTCTCTGCACCACCTCCCCAGCCGCAATTTGATTGGCTATGGCGTCTGGAAGTAAACGGATAATGTCGTGCATGTAAATGGTTAGAATAAGAGGCTAAAAGAAGCATTTGTCCAATGCTAAATTGAACGAAATGAAAAGGTAACAAATTTAGCTATTTTCCACCAGCTAATCTACCTAAAAATATCCTTTAACTCTGGCCCAGACCAAACCGCCAATTGCAATCAACAGACCGTACAAAACGTCAGGACCAAAGTACAGATA
>JBPCUG010000629.1:0-10316 GCA_051011275.1 Cyclobacteriaceae bacterium
CAGAGCACTTTTGCCCCTGGTACTCGAATGCTCCCCTTACTATGGCGGTAGCCAGGGCCTTAGCTGCAGCCGACTTGTGTGCTACAATAAAATCTTTGCCGCCTGTCTCGCCAACGATCCTGGGATAAGATTTGTAGTTATGAATGTTTTCTCCTATAGTCTTCCAAATGTGCTGAAAAACTCCAGTACTCCCGGTAAAATGAATACCGGCAAAATCAGGGTGACTAAAGATCACGTCTCCGGTGGTGGGCCCATCAACATAAATAAGATTGATTACGCCATCAGGCACACCTGCCTCCTTGAATACTTCCATCAGAACATTGGCGCCATAGATCTGAGTGAAGGCTGGTTTCCATACAACGGTATTACCCATCATGGCCACCGAAGTAGGGAGGTTTCCAGCAATGGCAGTAAAATTGAAAGGAGTCAAAGCAAAGACAAAACCTTCTAACGGGCGGTGTTCCGTGCGATTCCAGATACCAGGAGCGGAGTCTGGCTGCTGCGCATAGATCTGGCTCATGTAGTGTACATTGAACCTGAGAAAGTCGATAATCTCACAAACTGCATCGATTTCAGCTTGATAAGCACTTTTAGACTGCCCAAGCATAGTAGCGGCATTCATTTTTGCCCGATACGGACCAGCGATTAAATCGGCGGCTTTTAGAAAAATGCTAGCCCGATGTTCCCAGGACATATTCGCCCATGCTTCTTTAGCCCCGAGAGCCGACTTTATAGCCAACTCGACATGAGAGGCATCTCCTACATGAAAATGGCCTAAAAGATGCTGATGATCATGTGGTGGATTAAGCGAATGTTGCTGATCGGTACGTACTTCGTCGCTTCCGATATACATAGGTATATCCAATTGTTTAGACCTTGCTTCTTCCAGAGCGGCCTTCAGTGTGGCACGCTCGCTGGATCCTGAGGCGTAGTTAAGTACCAGTTCGTTTCGGGGTTCAGGTACCTTATAAATTCCTTTGGGCATGTTAATTTAAATTTGGGTTAAAATCGGGACAAAGGTAATGATTCGAACTATGATTTCGAGGCTTGTTAATATTAAAAATCCCGCTAAAGAATTTCTTCCAGCTCCTGCAAATGGACTACCTCAAAAGTGACCTGGGTCTCATGCTGGTACCGGCTAGGATTGAAAAAAACTTGATCGATATCCGCGTTCTTAGCACCTGCTATATCTGTCTCAAGATTATCGCCCACCATAATGCAATCCTTGGATGAGGTATCTAGCTTTTGACAAGTGAAGTCAAAAATATTCCGATCCGGCTTTAAGCAGCCAGCGCGTTCGGAGGTCACTATCTCGGTAAAGTACTCCCCCAACCGAGCACTTTGTATTTTGGTATGCTGCACATCATCAAATCCATTGGTAATAATTGACAATGTATATTTCGATTTTAGGTAGGCGAGCAGTTCATAAGTGTGGGGAAATACATGAGTCTTAAGCGGAGCCTGTTCGAGATAATCTGATGAGAGCTGATGGGGTACTTGATCGACTGAAACATCGAGAGTGCCTAGAACCAACTCAAATCGATGTTTGCGGATGTAGGGTTGATCTATTTCTCCATGACGGTAGCGCCGCCATAATCTTTGGTTGACTTGATCGTAAGTCTCTAGGAATTTGGGACAGTCAAATCCACCTAATTTTTCTAGATCATACTTGCCATATAATTCACTTAGAGTTTCATGAGAGTTTCTTTCATGATCCCATAATGTATGGTCGAGATCGAAAAATATATGTGAATAGGAAGTCATACTATACCAGCCATTTTTTGTTCTTCATTTTGTAAATAGCCAATTCGCGATTTGATTCGAGGATCTTGAATGTCTCCAGGTCGCGGATGAGGAGAGGGTCTTTGTTCAAATAAGCAAATATCTGGCTAACGAAGTCATAGGCCTCATCCTTTAAATAGTAAAACACCCATTGATCCATTTTTTTTGAACCTACTAGTCCAGAGTTTCTGAGATAGGCCAAATGTCGAGAAGTTTTGGTCTGAGTAAAGTCCAAAATGTGCTCTAGATCAGAAATGCATAGCTCCTTATGATGGTAAAGCAAAAACAATATGCGCACCCGTGAATCATCGGAAAATGACTTGAAGATTTGTACCCCAAAACCGAGGCTAAAGTTCTTTAATCGCATGATTTTCTATTAACAATTTTTAACTGGAAGGAACTATTTTGTTCACATATAATTATTGATATTAGCAATCTATTAATAACTTTATTGTTTACGAAGGAAAATCCGGGGCTTTCCCGCTGCAATTCAAATAAAAGCTACTAAACCGCCAACCTTGCGCAAAACAGCACAAAAACTTGCATTTCTAACCATAGTATTGGGACTGTTTGTCTTGAATAGCAACAATCTGCATGCTCAAGGAGAGCGGCAGATCATTCAGTTCTCAGGTGTTGTTGTAGAAGAGGATCCCACCTCCACAGGTTTGATGGGAGTGCATGTATATGTACCTAAAGCCGGGCGTGGCGCCATTACAGATCGGTACGGCTATTTTTCGATGCCGGTTCTTGTAGGAGACAGTGTGCTTATCAGTGCGGTTGGTTTTCAAAAGCAACATTTTATCATTCCGGGAGATCAGGGAGAGAGCTTCACCGTATTGGTTGAACTGGCGGTAGATACTACACTACTTCCCAGCGTAGAGATCTTCCCTTTCCCGACAGAGGAATTATTTAAAGAAGCGTTGGTTGCTATGAACCTGCCGGTTGATGATAACACTCAAGTGGACAACCTCGGAGATGAAGTATTGGCCAGAATTGCAAGGACTATGCCCATGGATGGCAGCATGAACCATAAGTATTATATGGATCGTCAATTTTATTCCGTTCACGATCGCTATTCACAGCAACGTTTCAACAACCCCCTACTCAATCCGGCCAACTGGGCCAAGTTTATCAAATCACTCCGCAACGGGGATTTGAAAAGGAAAAAGAATTAATAATCCTTAACCGATTGCTCTTCCATATAATTGGAAAGAGAAATTAATATTTAAATTATAAATATTCGTAATATTGCTGTCCGTTTTGAGTAGTAAGTGTAATCAAACACCCACAGTCTTCACACCCAAACTCAAACCCAATATCGGGATGTGGCGCAGTCCGGTTAGCGCACCACGTTAGGGACGTGGGGGCCGCTGGTTCGAATCCAGTCATCCCGACTTCGCCCGTTGGAGTTCCGCTTTCAGGAACGAAGACAGGCTAATTAAATAGTTCGGTCCTATTTTCCTATCAGCTTAGGGCTTCGTCGGGCAAGGCCCGACTTCTCAAAGAATACTATGGAGCCGCATGGTTCGAATCCAGCTTTGCCTGCCGGAATGACATGAAGGACAGTCATCGTGACGAACCAATAAGTCAAAACCTCCTAAACTACTTACTTTAGGAGGTTTTCTAGCTAATTCCATAAGGTATTTTACCAATGCCATAGCAAATCAGTTTTAACAAGTTTTAATAAGTTTAGATCTATCGGATGACCAATAACTCCTTTTCTAAGCCAATAGGCAGGGTTTGATTGCTTCATGTCTTATTTTTCAAAATAGGGAACTTGTCCCTGTGCCAATTTGAGTCTTGTCCACACATTCATATTAATGACAATGGCTGCGATCTCTGCAATTTCTTTTTCAGTAAAGAGCTTTGTCAAATTATCGTGGTGCTGTTGAAAGTTTTTGTTAGTTCCCTCCGTCAAGACATCGCAATAGTCAAGAGTAGCTTTTTCCTTTTGGTCGAACAATTCACTATTCCACCAAGAAGAAATATTGTCAACCTTAGCTTCACTAATACCTACTTCACGGGCGGTTTTTGAATGAAGTATAATGCAATAAGCACACTCGTTTTTTTGTGCTACTCGTAAGCGCAGTAATTGCGCTAGATGTCTATCAATGCTTAAATCAGCGCTATAACCGAAAGCTGTTGCCATTTGTTTGGCTAAGTGGTGAAAGGGGGTCAAATCCGGGTCGAATCGAGTGTCTTTAAATTTTGTTTTGTCCATAATTAATCTCTTTTACTTCTTCATCTACATAAATGTAATACGCTTTAATTATTTAAAAATACGATTGAATTTTGCCTCAAGAGCCGATTCAGTTTGTACACCAACAAGCCTTCAAGAGGCGTCTTCGGTATCCGTATCCTTCCCAACTGTTGGGATATTCTTGTCATTCCAAATTGGGATTCTGTTCGTGCTGTGCTTTTCTGATTTTGATGGTATGGAATCCATAAATGATCAATAACGCTAAGGCTGCCATCAATAAGATAACGCCAATGTATAAAACCATGTTAGGTATAGCCATTAGTGAAAAATTAATGGACACACCTTTCAAAATACCAGATAGCACAAAACAGGCCGCTGAAATGTAAAGTAGGGTGGCCGAGCGGGTAAGTCGCCCTAGTTGATGTATTTTTAGTGCCGAGATATGATGTTCAAATGGTGTACATTTTTGGGAAAGCAACCCTCCGATCTCTCCACTGAGACTCATCATCTGGCTAGTAGTAGATAAAATCAGCATGGCCACCCCAGGTAAAATTGTGATTGGTATATACCACTCCATATGATTTTTTTAATTTTAACTGGATCAGTATCGTTTTTACTAGGGATTCGAGTTAATGCCAACCTCTATGTAATGCTCTTAATGTACCACATTTATTTTGAAGGGTGAAATCCATAAATCTGGGGATCTCCGCTTGTCAGATTCTTTGACACTAATTTTTATTCCTTATCTGTAAATAATAGGGATTTTATACTAAATTTTACCAAGATCTAATTCATGAGAGTAATCGCAAAAGCAAATATCGATGGCCCTGAAGCGAGGGGCCAAGCAGAAATTATAGAACTAGATAGTGATCAGCTAGAATTAAGACTAAGCAACTTTTGGGTAGCTCCAGGAGCACCAGATGTACATATCGTTCTCAGCCAAAATCCGCAAGGGAAAATAGATGATACCGCGATTGATATAGCGCCTTATACCTATGGAAATACCGAACAAACCTATCCAGTTCCAAAGGGTATTACCTTGCAGCATCTGAAAACCATCATCGTATATTGTAAAAAGTACACCGTGCATTTTGGATACGGTAATATTGAATTTTAATTCAGTGAATCTCTTCCTACAATTGTTACAGTTTTGTTTAGAATTTTTAGGCCGATTTGGTTTAATTAGTATTAATATAGTTGTTTTGACTAGATCTTAAATTCGGGTTTCTTGAGTTCCCAATGCTTGCTTTGATTTCACCATTTTAAATGCCCAAGAGGAGTTAGCAAACTTATCACAAAATCACCGTTAGGAGATCACAACTGAGCATTTAAGGGAGGTTAATGGTAATGGGGTTATTGAATATATGGACAGCATAAATTTATCAGGTCCTTGATTACCGGGTATTAGCGGATTTACTTGCCAGATCATCATTTAGAGCTCTTAGGTAAAGGTTTGAGAGGAAACAAGATCATTTATCTAAAGCTTCCTCCACGTTTATTAAGCCTCCGTTTGGGTGGTAAATTTTTTCCGCTGATCTAAAAATCTGTGCTTTATTAAAAGTCATATCTTTAAATTGATGACTGGTAAACATTTCCATCTGGTCTGTGTAATGAGGACTGTCTGGGTTGGAAGAAGAGCCATAGGCATTGATGCTTTTAATCTCAGTTCCGTTTTTTGAGAATCTAACGATTTGAATATATCCGTCTCCACCAACAACCTTAAAAATGCCTTTTTTCTTGTTGTCTAGTTCAGTGTCGGCCGCTCGTGAGACCTCTCTCAATCCGTTAGCAGGAAAGCTTTTATTCCCTCGAATCAATCGCTGCACTTGTCCCAGAGGCACATCCAAGGATCCATGGGTTCTAAGCAACAGTTTTTTCGCTTGAGAGATCGCCCAAACAGCATCTGCTTCAGTCACCGTTTCTTGTCTAATCATCAGCAAGGCAAAAGGACCATTTAATTTTTGCCTAAGAAAATCGTGTGTCACCATTCCCAAGGCGGCATCCCGATTGACTGCATCTCCGCCAAGATCCCATTTTTTTATCTTTACAATGGCATCAGCTATGTTAGGATATTTGTTCTCATCCAATTGGTACATATTCTTAAAGTGATCCATATAAGTGCCTTCATTGCTGTATTGCGTATTGAATTTAATTTGACTAAGAACACGCTCAGTAAATGATCCTTCCACAGCGTTCATAAAGCGGCTGTATTGGTCTCCACGATTGTACATGAACAGTTGCAACCCTGGGAAACGATTATCCCAGTTGCAACTATCTCCAGTTGAAATCAGCGGTGTGTTGTTAGAATTAAAAACGAAACCACATGCAGGATTCAGTATCTGTGGCATTTTCTCATAGGGTAAAATATGTTTCCACCGGTATTCAGATGTATTGGCTGTGATAGGGAATGTCCAATTGAGTTTCGGATCTCGTTGGGGAACCTTGCCACCAGAATGTAACATAATATTCCCGCCAACATCAGCGTAAACAATATTGAATAAGGGAATTGCTTGCATCTTTATAGCTGCTTCAAAAGCCTTAAAGTCCGTGGCTTTGTTCATTTTGAACCACTGTTCTGCAGCGCGGATGTCCATATATCCCGGAAACCGAAATGCATAGGATCCATGCTTGGTCTTTAACACCGGACCGTATGTGCATATCTGGATCTTACGCTTAATCGGCAGTGGAATCCCGGCAATCTTTACTACCAATTTTGCTTTCTTCTCATAGAATGTTTTCCATTCACCATCATATCGGTACTGGTTTCTGTTATTGGGGTTAATTTCCAACTTATAAATATCGCCGAAATTGTGGTAGTTGGTAGTATGGGTCCATCCCAAGAACTTATTGGCTCCAACAAATATTGACATCCCACCTGGAAACAGTCCCCCGATTATTTCCCAGTCTTCTTCACTACTTATATGTGCTTCATACCACGCAAACCTTCCTTCTATTGGTCGGTGAGCATTAACTAATAGATAACCTTTTCCATCATTCATGCGGTTGGGAGAAACAGCCATGGCGTTTGAACCAGCGTCATTGACACTATAAAATTCATGAATCCTATCTTCCGTGACAGCCTTTAGTGCCATGCCCAATCCAGCCATTAAGGCCGTATTTAATACATATCCTTTGATCACATCTTTAGGTTCAATTGGAAATGCTTTCTTACGAATTATTTGTTTCGGATACTTTTTCGAAAAGTCGTTAAGACCCTGCACAAAACCTTCAATGACTTCTCTGAATTGCGGGGAAAGATCCGATTCGTACCGTGCGTCAACCAATGAATCAATTGAAAGGAACTGTAATCCAAAGTCAAAGAGCGCCCCGTCTAGTCCCTCTACGCGACCTAACATTCCTTGAGCGGCCAACATACTGAGTTGAATATTCCTAAAATCGTCTTCTGAATGCGCCCATGCAAGCCCATAAGCGGCTTCAGCATCAGTGGGTGCAAAAATGTGCGGTACACCAAAAGTGTCTCGAGCAATTACAATATTGTCTGGATTGATCTGTGAAACGCCTGCCGTCGAAAACATTAGCAGGGCTAAAAGCATGAATGATGATCTATTCTTAAGTTTAAGAGTCTTCAACACTGAAAAAGGTTATAATTCTGCAAATTGATCCCAGGATAAGTCTTTTAGGTTTTCGCTAACAATTTAATGTTCCATGGAAGGTTTGTACACAAACGATTCCAGCCTGCTAGCACTACTGTTTATTGGTAATGGAGCCACTAAATTGGTAGTATGAGTTAAGTTACACACCAGAAGTTAATAAAAACGCAGGTTTTAGTTTAAACTACATTGGTACGATCACAAATGTCAAGAAAGTACTAACCTTTAGGATTAGCACTTTCCTGATTCAACTTTTACAAAAAATAATGTAGATAATTGAAGTTATCACTATTGTTTCAGAGCATAGTGTTTTGCGGTAATCCAAGCGATTGGTAATCCCACCAAGATCATGTGCCAAATAATACCTATAGCTGCCAATCCTGCATCAAATGGTGCTTTGGGAATATTGCTGTTTGGTAAAACCAGCAGATTCATAACCAGCCAAACACCCAGACCAAAGATGAGCCCGGAAGCTACCTTATACTTTTGTAATAGGTTGATTTTTGGATAAGCATAAAAATAAATGCCGGCCGCTACATAAGCAATTAAGAAATGAAGTAAGAGCCCGGCAATAACCATTGCTACTCCTCCATTAATAGCTGCAGGTCCATAAATTCCGCTGGCAATAAATTGCAAAACTTGCAATGGATTAAAGCCAAAGTAAACGTAATAAACGATTACACCAGCAAAGGCGTCTAAATTGCCGGCAACGAAGCCGGACCATAAAATAGTCTTTGCTGCATTAGAAGACTTTGGTAGAGCGAGGGTTGAGATTTTCTGTGTCATGATTTCTAAGATTTAATAATATGAATTAGTTAATTTGTTTAGTTACGATTAGTTGAGGATTATCCGCGAAAGCAGAAAATTGCTTAAGCATTTTACGCATCTCCTCCTTTTGAATGTCTACAGCCAATTCATCGAAGCTTGAAACATTCATTACTTCGATATATTGGTAAGGTGAAGAAGCATCTGAACCAAAGAGATATAGCCCCTTTAGAATTTTGAAACCATGGTTAGAGGCTAGACTTTTAACCGTCGGAGAATCAATCTCGACGGCATACCTTTCATAATCCTCCTCACTGGTCCCTTCTTTCAAGTTGAATAGGACAATAAGTGTTGCAGCCTTTTTTACTTGCAGTTTGGAGCGGAAAATATCATTGTAGTAAAAATTTTCTTTTAGGATCTTTCCATTCTCCCATTCCTGTACAGATAGTTGGATATAATTTACTTCGCCATAGTCTTTATGGCTGTAATCATATTGCCATTCTACCATACTAATGCTTTGACCGATCGCCACCTTCAATGGTTTTGCGCTTCTAAACTCCGTTACTGAAGCCTTAAACTTTTTAATCAGCGCACGATTTGCCATTTTACCTACTGTTGGCGGCTTTTCATTTTCTTGCATTACCACGTCATCGTGATAGTACTTCTCAAAAGCCTCTAAAGCCTTGCCCTGAAGAACAAGATCATTCAGGTCACTAATGATTTCTAATAATTTTGCCATATGCTTTGTATTTAAGGTTGAATACAAAGCTCCGAAGAACGGCGATCGATAAAGATGAAGTAGATTAAGAAAGGAGGTTAAACTAGGTTAACATTCTGCTATTGCTCATGCATAAGCTGACTTCGAATTTTGCTGAGGAACTCTTTTGTGATACCTAAGTAGGAGGCAATCATATACTGCGGTACTCGTTGTTCAATTTGAGGATATTGTTCCTGAAATAGCAGATAACATTCTTTTGCTGAGAGGCTGAAGTTGCGAATCACACGTTTTTCAGAGGCGGTAAATGCGTTTTGAAAAATGATACGAAAGAAGCGTTCCAGCTTGGGTATTTCTGCATACAGTTGTTGGAGGTTTTCATTAGAGAACTGAATGACTTCTGTGTTTTCTAAGCACTGCACATTGCAATCAGCGGGCGTTTGTGATATAAAACTACCTAAGTCTGCGGTCCACCAGTTTTCAAGGGCAAACCTGATAATGTGTTCCTGACCATCTTTGTCTATATGAAACGTTCTCAAACAACCTGACTGAACAAAACTTAGATATTTGCAAATATCACCCTGCTGAACGACATACTGTCTTTTCAAATATTTTCTTTGTTTGGTCTTAGCTATGATATTCGATTCTTCTTCGGATGTGAGCGTAATATAGTTGGCTATATACTCAAAAAGTGGTTGGGTGTCCATATCTTATTATCACAACCTGTAGTTAAACTAAATGTAACAAAAACATTGGTTTATCGTCACACGGATGTATTGAATAGTTATTGCACCACTTATGGTTGAATCCTTTTAAAGAATTGAAGTTATTTGAATGAAGCATATACTAATAGTTTCTCGTATAATTTGAGTCAAAGCGGGCTTTTGCAACTTGGTGGGGATTCCGGTGAGACTCAAAAAAAATAGAAACTTAAAACACTGAAAATTAGAAGTTTATAAACTGGGTTCGAATCCAGTCATCCCGACGATCCAATTCGTCAAAACCTCTAAATCGCCTGGTTTAGAAGGTTTTTTTTAATCTTGTCGACATAATTTTGCCTTCCTGAGCTAAATCGATTTGTACACTTTCAACCAGCCCTTCGGAAGGTTCTTAGCTACCTCAATATTATCAAATTCTTTGCTTGCTCGAGACCCGACCTTCTTGGCCCAAGCAGCCATCCTTCCGATCCCGCTCTCCAGATCTAAGGATTCTTCAGAACCAAATACATTGTGTGCCTTACTGT
>JBPCUG010000630.1:0-3846 GCA_051011275.1 Cyclobacteriaceae bacterium
CCACCGGCTCCTATAAGCACAGGAATGTAAATATGGACCATTTCCCTTGGAGCAATAACCGCACCCAATACCAAACCGCCATAGCCACCATACAGGTATTGTTTGCCGGTTGGATCTGTGCCTTCAAAATCAACATTGGTAGTGAGCCCGTAGCCTCCTAGGCCAAGTATAAATCTATTGTCTAAAATCACACCACCATGAGCTCCCACTAGCAAAGCATGATCGTTTTTTAATTTCGAAACTTTTAAATCTAATGAACCAAAACCGCGGGCCTTGGTATTTTTTCCCAACACTGTTTTGGTTTCTTTTACTTGATAGCCCTCTTCCTGGGCTAAAGCTATTGACAGAGTGAAGGTCAATAACATGATTGATAAAAAGTATTTCTTCATAGTATCTGGTTTTATTGTTTTCTAATTAAAATGTAAATCTTGCACTCAAGGCCACATCACCAAAATGAACACGGGCATATCGAAAGCCAATGAAATTAAAGTATGGCTTTATGTCTAGTCCCACCGTAAAGGGAGCGGCAAACCGATATTCTACACCTACTGTTCCATCAAACCCTAAAATGAAATACCTCCTGGTATTGATAACTACATTTTGGATAATTTCGGGTGGCCCTGATAGCGGATAAAATGAATTATCTATATGGAGCCCCCTTCTTCTAGGGGTAGCTCTTTCATAGCCTAAGTGGGCACCATAGCCATAGACTAGGAACAAGTTCTCACTTATGTCCAATGGCTTAGTTATGCCACGCAACCCGGTAATCTGTAACCCTCCATTTCTGCCACTAAGCAATAATTCCGCTGAGTTAAATTCGTTAAAATACTTTTTGTAGGTCACTCCACCGGAGCCGCCTAGTCGTAGCCCTACGGCTTGCTCATAGTACTGCGCCTGCATGCAGGTACAGCAGCAACCAAATAAAATAGCTAGTAAGAATTTTTTCATAGTTAGATAGATTTCTATTTATACTTTTTAGAGCTTTGATCGTTATCGATTTCTTCCTGAAAAACATTTAGGGTTACATCACCTCCCTGTGCATCTATAGTTACATCTGAGGGATTGTTATTCAGTTTCCCCAGATAACCCGTGGTAGTAACAAACTTCTCTCTCCCATCAGTATACCTTTGTTTTATATTTGAAACCTGCTTTGGAAGATCCAATTTGTCAACTTTAGTGGTTACATCTAGGGTCGCATGGCTACTTTGCTCAAAGGTTAAGGTCACATCGGTTGAGTTACCTGTTATATCTATGTTCGAGAAATCAGCCGGCACCTCAAAAACATCCAAAAACCCGTAATTCATATCCACATTAATACTATGCCCAATGTGGTCGAGTCTGATCTTGGTAAAGCTGGCATTACCCTGCAAAGTGGATAGCTCCCCAATATTGATTTTGTCGGTACGCGAATCGATCCGTAGGCTGCGCAGGTCATTGATATTTATATCGGAAGAACTGCTTCGGAGTTCCAGCTTATTAGCACTTTTCAATTCCAGTTCAGCTGATTTAAGAGTTACCTTCGCTTCATCAAATGACTTGATCCTAGCCTCTCCAAAGCTGATGTATATGGCTACTTGCCCCATTAAACGATCGGCTTTAAGAGCACCATTTCCTAGGTCTAGTGTTACTTTGCCCATTAGGTCCGGCAGGAAAACATCGCCGAACTTATTAGTTAGATCCAGGCTGGTATTTTCCGGCATATATATCCGGTAGTCGATCTTTATTTTACTTTTATTCAGGATGGTTTTGGAATAGTCCCCTACAGAATTCCAAAGATCACTGAAGAACCCCCTGGAGCGATCAAAGGCTGACTCTACACTTACGAAATCATCTACTTGTCTGAAGTCAACATCAACCCGATCCATAAGTTTCTCAGCTGCACTTTCATTCTTTCCATAAGTAGTCAAGGTAATTTCCACTTTTATTGAATCCTTCTGCCAGGTCTCTAGTATTACTTCGCCGTACTTGTTATTGACCTCAAGTTTGGTAAGTCCGGATGTTTTGAACCCTTTAGTGATTCTCTTACTCAACTTCGTATCCGCCTTTTTATTGACCTCTAGTGGAGGCCAGGCCCAAGCTGAACCCGCCATGGCTAGCATCAGTAAGAAACTAAAGATTTGTGCCTTTATGATTGTTTTGCTCATCTTCTTTGTTTTGAATTTCGTCCAAAATTTGCTCCAAGATTCCCAACTT
Organism: Cyclobacteriaceae bacterium; assembly: GCA_051011275.1. Taxonomy (GTDB): domain Bacteria; phylum Bacteroidota; class Bacteroidia; order Cytophagales; family Cyclobacteriaceae; genus JBPCUG01. The sequence goes on from JBPCUG010000630.1 coordinate 2,194, forward strand.
GATCCTGTAGTTTTCTATCATTGCCTCAACCACTTCTTCATTGTTGGCATCGTCCGCTAGATCTTCCTTCAACTCATTGAAAGCCTGGTCAAGTACCTCCAAGTCCGCTAATACTTGCGAACCAACTTCAGGTGAATGCACTTGCAGTACCTCCATCCTTTCCGCGATCAAAGGTGCATAGTGAGTAGCTGCTTCGCTAAGCTCAACTGGCATCGTCGTTTGTTGACGATTCACTTTTAGAGCTAAAAAGCCTGAAACCGCCAAGAGTAACACCACCGCTGCTTTCCAGAAAAAGTTCCTATGTATCGATAACCCTTTTTTCCGGGCAGGTAACTTCGCTTCGATATCCTGCCACAGCGCCTGATAATCCTCCTTGTGACTTTCAAATTCCTGCCGATTTTCTCCTATAAATTTTTTAAAATGATCAGCCATAATTAATTAAGTAGTTCCCTGTTCGATTAATTGACGAATTTTACTTTTTGCCTTGCTATACTGTGCCTTTGAAGCCGACTCTGAAATGGAAAGTATTTGTGCGATCTCTCCATGGTCATACCCTTCAAAAACGTATAAGTTCAATACTGTTCTGCATCCCGGAGATATCCTGTCCAAAGCTCCCATTACCAATTGTATCTGATCTTTTCGGTAGTCTTCCGAGCTCTCCATTGGTTCAACTTTAATATCTTGGTCCTCTAGGGACTGCGTATACAACCTTTTCTTTTTAAGAGTATTAATACACCTGTTTACTACTATTCGTTTAAGCCAGGCGCTAAAAAGTGCATCTTCCTTTAGTGTATCGATCTTCGTAAATGCATGTACAAATGCTTCCTGTAAAACATCCTTGGCATCGTCGGTGTTGCCCATCATTCTACGGCACAAATTGTACATCGCATCAACATAAAGATGGTACAGCTCATTTTGGGCCTTTCGATCACCAAGCTTACTTTGACTGATCAGATATTTGTGTAAAGTCTGGTGTCCGGATTCCAATCGATACTCAAGGTTTAATTCAATGACAACAGTATAATAGGAAGGTTTCTAAAAAAGTGAGAAAAATTGCCTAATCCAATAGTAATATTAGAGAGTAGTGTACTGGATAGCAATTATTTACTATTAGAACGGTAATAATAGTTGGCCGGCGGGAGAAAAGTGCAAACGGTTATGCACTTAAGCCTATAGGCAATAGGATAGCTAAACCAATCAGCCCAATAACCAGCCACGCCGCCAGCGTAATAGCAGCAGCACCACCGATCGCTATTGCTATGGCACCCATTTGGCTTAGTTCTCTTTGCGACCTAATCAACAAGGCTGCTGAGCGAATCCATATGAAACAGCCTGCGATAATGATAAATATGGCTGCAAAACTAACAATTGGTTCGTCTAGGAACCTTGGGCCTAGATTGGCCAGAAGTACAACAATTGCAATCGGAGCTCCGAGCATAAAGAAGTAGTTGGTTGCCAATAACCAGTACAGTTCCTTTATACCTGCCTCCTTACCAAGGTCGGTGGCATTCACGATTAGCTTTTGAAACAACCAGATGCTAAGGAATAGCAACGGCAAAAGAAGTGCGACCTGAGCACCTATTATCAGCCCCACTTGTGTCTCGATCAATGCTGTTCCGGACGCAATACCCAAAATAATCAACACTGGTAAGC
>JBPCUG010000631.1:0-12581 GCA_051011275.1 Cyclobacteriaceae bacterium
CTATCCAACAATTCCTAGTGGTGGGTCTTGTAGCCGGAAACATGCGTGACCTGGAGGGTAAAAATGTACCTTTGTCAATTATTGTAGTAGTAACTTCGATCACCTTTTCAGTTGTGCATTTACCCTCGTTGCTCTTGGTTTTAGCGACGCTCCTGTTAGCAATCGTGTATACGCTCCATTATTTGAGGACTCGCAATCTATGGACCTTAGGACTATTCCACGGATGGTTAGGGGGCTTGTTCTATTTTATTGTACTGGGGAGAGATCCATGGGTGGAGGTATTTTCTGGGATTTAAGCGCCTAAAGCTGGTTGTTCGAGTGTAACAGGCTGTAGCATTTTGGCCTTAGGCAATTCGATGGTAAACGTGGTACCTACACCGAGCTGACTATCTACCTCTATATTTCCGCCATTCATCTCTACAAATTCCTTACACAGCATTAAGCCTAAACCGGCACCCTTGTCCTGGGTACTTCCAGAAATGATATGTTGTTGCTCAATATCAAACAGTTTTTCTTGATCTTCTTTGGTAATACCTATCCCGTTATCCAAAATACTTATTCGTACCAGATCTTCATCTTCCACGGCATTGATCTGAATACGGCCATTAGGCCCGGTAAACTTAATCGCATTGGCCAATACATTACGAATAACCAAGCTTATCATATTTAGATCGGCATGAGCAGACAGTTCACCTTTCGTTTTGACCGCGAGATCAATGGATTTATTTTTTAGTTCCTCTCTTACCAAGTGAACGTTTTCCTCAATCACAAGCTTGATATCAACTGCTTCCGGCTTAACATTGATCTGCCCCATTTGTGTCATGGACCATTTCAAGAGATTATCCAGGAAGCCGGATAACCTTTTAGTGGACTCCTCCATATCTTCGGCCAAAGCTTTCAACTCTATATCTCCAATTGATTTAAGTTTCGACCCTAAAACACTCAAAAAACCTGTCAAGGTATTTATAGGACTGCGCAGATCATGGGATATAATAGAGAACAATTTGTCTTTGGTCAGATTTAGTCTCCGCTGCTGTTTTTCAGTATTGGCTAGAGCGATATTTATGGATTGCAACTCTTCGGTTTGTTGTAGGTTGGTCTGATATTGTGTTTGCCATTGACTTTGCTGTGCCTTTAATCCTTGAAGCCGGTGTGATAGAGCTGCCAACGCAATTACTGCCGCAGCCAGTAGTCCCCCAAGTAGAAGAAGCCATTTGTTGCTATCAAACCAATTTTGGGAAGTAACCGGCTGCTGCAAACTTTCTTCAAACGTGGTTGAGTTGGTTTCAGATAGTTGCTTAGGCGCTGCTGATCTTTCCTGAAACTTTTCTGCTAGTAAATCGGCCCTTTCCAATTGGTGCTCATAGGCCGTTTGATAGTTGCCCATCTTAGCTTGAATCGCACCCAGTCGACCTTGAGCTAAAGCTAGCAATGAATCTGAGTCGGTATCTTTCCAGGTGGCTAACGAGTACTCATATTGTTGCAAGGCCTTGGGGTAGTATTCGCCTGCGTCTGCGCTGTCACCAAAAATTTCAAAAATTTCTCCCATCGCCTGGTGCACTTTTCCAATTTCTTGTGAGCTACCCACTTTACTTAAAATTGGCAGCGCCTGGCGGTAGTATTTCAAAGCAGAGTTATAGCGGCCTTGATTTTTATAAGCAAATCCAATACCTATCATAGCTGATGCTACTTCCTGCTCTCGTTCTTGCAATATTTTTTGATAGTATTCCAAAGAGTTGGAATCGGCGGTTGCCGTATCGGTTTGTGGAATAGCTACGGAATCTTTTTCAACAGCAGCAGAAGCCCATCCTGTACCTGGCCAAGCGGTTATACATAACCACAGGCAAAGAAGTTTACTCATTAAGAAACGTCTTTATAAATTATAAACCAACCATAAATTTAACAATAAAAGTAATCAATAAAAAATATAACTTATTCTCTTTCAGCATCCTGTGTTACCAAATACAGCCCTCCGGTCTCGTTGCTGATCAAGATGTCGGTATTGTTTACAAATACCAAACCCTCCGTTTGTCCTCGGTTAACTTTCACGCATTTAAAGGGCTTGCTCCAAAGATCGCTCACATTCTCAATTTTAAATAGCCACATTTTTCCGTAACTCAATAGGGCCATAAGCTGCCCATCCGGACTCACATCCGCAGCTGTAATTTTGCCTTTCAGAGTGAGTTCATCTTTAGCACTCAACGAATAGGTTCCTGGCTGGTCAGGCACTTCATAATGTTTTACTTTCTTTATCCCGCGATTTTTGGAAAACAGATGCAATTTTCCATCTAGCCAGAAGTAGGCTTCGCAATCATAATTCATTTCTTCACGTTTAGGTGGGAACAGGGTCTGATCCTCATATTGGATCTTAAGAAGCCCAATATTATTGGAGGGCAAATGTAGTTTGTAAATGCCCAGATCTTTTCGCTGGTTTAGATTGTTACCTATATCTCCTATAAACAAATGGCCTATGCTATCTTGCGCCAACTCCTCCCAATCTTTATTGATTAAACCGGGAATCATCAAGGTATCCAGCAATTCCCCAGTTCCATTAACTCGAAATAATAGCGGTGCACCTCCACTATCTTGCAGCGTCCAATATTCACCACTATCGGCTATTTCCAAAGCTGAGTTCTCTAAGAGTGTTTTAGGCAGTCGCCCAATTTTCTTCACCTTATAGGTCCCATGGTTTCTTTCAAACCCAAGGTGCCGCTTCTCAAAGTTACAATTACAAAAGGTTCCATTGAGGCTTAGGAGGAAAGCCATTAACTTCAATTTAAACATCTGACCGATGAACAAATTTATCTAGTTCCACTTTAGTAGCTTGAGGGTCCATCCAATATTGTCGACTAAAGAACCCTTTAAATTTCCAAAACTTTTTGCTTAGGGTAAAGGGTATATATACATGCGAATCCTTTACTGAAGCGCTCTGATAATACAAATTGTCGTCCGTAAGGATCAAGCCAAGGTATTGATTGTTTTTCTTAACGGTTAGGTCTGCAAACGGCAATTCTTCTTTTAACTCAATCTCGGTGCTGTTTGTATCGGCAAGGGATTTTAGCTGGTTTTTCAAATACCAGGAAGTGCTGTGATCTGGATCAGCAAGTGGCTTTGGACGGAAAGCTCCTTGGGAAACATCCCAAGCATATTGCAAATACTTTTTCAGTAGCTTAGGGCCAAGATTCTTGGTCTTATCAACCTTAAGTTGATCTGGAGTAATGCTGGCGATCAGATAAATGCGATACTTGGCACGTGTAATTGCTACATTCAACCTATTCTCTCCATTTGCAGCATTTAAGCTCCCGAATTGCATGGTCAATTTTTGATTCTGATCGGGAGCATAAGCAATGGAAAAGATGATGATGTCCCTTTCGTCGCCTTGTACATTTTCAATGTTCTTTACAAATAAGTTTGATGGAATGTTAAAACCTGCATTGTAGGCATGTTCTTCAAGAAGATCCTGAATGAGGCCTTGCTGCTTTACATTAAAAGTAACCACTCCAATGCTTTTTTCCGGGGACTCTTGTAATATCCGATCCACCAAAGCCACCACTTCATTTGCTTCTGCTCTATTAGTATTTTGCTCCCATATACCATTTATCTTAATGTATTTTATTGCTGGCTCTACCTGATTGATCTCAGTAAAATCGGGCAACAGCCTTAGCTTTCCTTGATAAAAGTGTTGGTTTGAAAAGTCGATTAAGTCTAAAGAATGACTTCTGTAGTGCCCTTGCAGATTTATTTCTAGAAGATAATTGCCAGCTAGATCCAATAGTGAATCTATTTCCAGTTCGGGTATGTCGGTATCCAGTTCCTGCCATCGTATCTGATAAAGATCATTTGGACTAAGCTGCTGGCTGTCTCCGGCAATCACTAACTGCTTCCCCCTGTACATAGCCGGTATTCCTTTTTCTGCAAAGCACTGGGAGGCTTCGTCAAAAATCACGAGATCAAAAATGGACTCCATTGGAATTACAGAGGAAACTGTTTCCGGTGAAGCCATCCAGCAAGGAGCCAGCTTGAATAATTCATCGGTAAAAGAGGCTACTAGCTTTCTAATCGGCCAAATCCTTCTTTTCTTACTGACTTGGTGCTTAAGATCACGATACGTAACCAAGTTACCCAATCGATTGTAGCTCACATCTCGGTACATATTTTCCCTAACTTTCAAGCCCAGAATCTCCAGACTAACGAGTAACTTCTCCCTGATCATGTCTTGGTATTCCTTTAACAAAGCATCGAATTTCATAGAGGAGACTGAACGTAGAATAGGATATTTGAGCTCAATGTGATCAATCCAGGCCAAACGCAAGCTATTATCGAACAACTCTTCCACTGTGCTTTCTTCCGGCAACTCTGGATCATAAAGCAGCTTCACTACTTCTTGTTCAGTCGAAGTTAGCTCGTTTTTTAATTGATCAAAATCACAGAGGTTTTCGAACTCTCGATTAAGTGTACTTAGCGCCTCTCTGGCCTGGTCTGGATGATGTAGAAAAATATCAATTTGAAAAGGCAGAAAATACCTTGACCACCGTGTTTTCTTTCCTGGGAGCTCCTTGAAAATGGCAATCAATGATTCCAAATTACTCTTAAACTCAAAATAGTTGAGCTTTTGCAGATTGAAATATTGCTTGAAGTTTTGCAAAGAGCTATAAATATCTTTTGCTCTCAGAGCCTTTTTTTGATAATAAAACCAGGCTTGCAGATCTACCTGACTATAATTGTTGGGCAGATCTTTAAGCCACTTATTTTTTCTTAGTTTTGTCAGGTTATGCTCCAGGTTTAACCGGCTGTCCATTTTCTCTACCAAAACTTCGAATCCATCCCTGCTTTGCTGCAATCCATTAGCTCTCAAAACATCTTTTACTTTAGACTTCTCCTTTGAGAAGAGTAGCCATCTCAGCCAATTGAATAAGTTTTTTTGACTTTCTATTTTTCTTTGAATAGTCTCTTGAAACGCTCCAAGTTCATCAGTGTTTAGGCTTACTTCAGGTCCTTCATTTTTAAAACAATCGGATACCAATCGCTCAATATTAGTAAACCACAGATGGTCCTTCTCAATGTCTTTGAATTCAACCATGTGTCTAAAAAAATCGAATACTATCTCATCTTTAAGCAAAGAGATAAGCTCTTCAATTTCTTCACGGTGGCTTATGATGCCTGCTCCATCCTCAAAGGAAAGCTCGGTATTAAGTAGTAATCTTGCCTCATGAGTTATTTGTGTGTTGTACAAGGATATTTCCTTAGCGTAATCATTAATAGCTTGTAAATCCTCCAATTGATAATCTTGGAAACTTTTGCGGTCCTTCCATGAGAAAGTGGAGTCGCTGAACCTAACCTCGTACTTAATATAACTTTTTAATTTTCGTTTAAATCCGGGCAGTTGCTCAAAGTGAAAATGTGTATAATACTGCTTCAGGTTAATGGATGGACTTGCGGCCGAAGAGGTTAAGTAAAGTTCCTTAATGGATACTCCACATTCCTTAGAATCAAACAGCGCGTATCTAAACTCCTCTAACTCTTCAGTTATTTGATCGATCCTTCTGCTTACTTGAAGAAACTTTCGCTCGAAGTGAATGGCATCCAGGCTATTATTTTGATGGATATACTCATCAAGTCTTTCGATTTGGTGGTCCAGTTGCTGGTACAATTCCTTTCGATCATTTTTAAAATCGTGCACCAAGGAGACAAAAGCACCTAATCCCACAGATTCTAGTCGCTCGTACACCACATCCAGGGCGGCACGTTTTTGACAAACCATAAGTACCCTTTTGCCTCGTGCGATTTGGTCTGCAATCAGATTACATATTAGTTGTGACTTGCCTGTACCAGGAGGCCCCTGCACTACAACTGAATGCCCTTGCTTAACTGCTTTTAAGGCGTTTTCCTGGTAAGCATCCATCTTAAATGGAGTGAAGGTTTGTTCCTCCTTGATCAGGTTGATGAACCTATAATCACCTGGCGGTGCTTGATCATCATTCTGATTTGCTCTGTCCAAAAAGAAACTTTCAAGATCCGCAACAGTCGCATCCTCAAGAAGCATCTCATAGTCCGGAACTAAAAAGGATCCAGCTTGAGGAAACAGACCTAGTACTGCTTCCGGAAACAATTTCAGCTCACCTTTCTTGTGTTGTTTGTCAAAGCTCTTGCTAGTAAAGGAGCGAAATGGGGTGAGGTTATCAGTAAAATTTTCCCGGTTAAAATTAATTTCCAGGCCTGTTTCTTTAAGCAAATTATACAACTCTACTCTAAACTCACGGCTTTCTAAGGCTGTCTCCTCAAAATTGTGATCTATCAGATCTGGGGGAGCAGGAACTTGATTGAAATGGGCATAAGCGAGAAGAAAGCTTCGGTTTATACTACAAAATTCATCTGATCGGGAACGGAGCCTCCATACTTTCTCGGATTGCTCCAAGACCACGGGAAAAAACAGTAATGGGCAATTTACAAAGGTGCCGTCATTGAACTTTCCTCTTACGAATGGCCATCCTAAATAGAGATCCTTTGCTCCGCGTTCTTCAAAGACAAAACGATCTGATCTGGATAGCTTTTTAAGCTTTTCGCTAACATGATTTAAATGTTCATTTCTGCTGTCCTGAATACTGCACAAAGAAATATTGGATTTCCTGGATATTAGTTGCTGGACGATCGAAAAAGCTGGGAGGTTATGGGCAAAATCAAAATCGTTTATGTCAATGAAACGACCCGAGATTAGCCTCATTAATACCAAAGACTTATTTCTTGAGGTAAGATTGGTAAGTCGTTTCAGGTATGAGTTTAGGATTTGATGCATTCACCCAGAGGGTTAAATTTCAGGCTAAAAAAGACTATTTTCTCAAGATTAAAAAATCACAATTCCAAATATGGATATATCCTGGTAAATGTATCTGGATCCAGTAGGTGAATTTCCTTAAGGTCATCAAAACTTTCAAAATTGCCGTGTTGCTTTCTGTAGGCAACAATCGCCTGAGCCTGGGCCCTATTCAAGTAAGGATGCCTCATCAGTTCTTGTATGCCCATGCTACTGATTTTTAGCTTTTTACAACAATTATCAGTACTGATTTTGGTATGGTTTGCTAACTTGGTGATCACCTCCGGATCTAAATTGTAAACTTCAAAATATTGATCTTTTGAATGAAACCCTCCCAATAGATTGCGATACTTGATCACTCTATTAGATAGGACCGAACCGATACCATTAATTTTTTTTAGATCTACGGTATCTGCTAAATTGATATCAAAAACTATCTCAGGCTCTTCGCTAGGTTGTGGTAGAGTTTTAGATTGCGAGGCCAAATCTCCTTCGAAGTTTCTTGACTGGTGGTTGGCTTGAGGCCTATCTGGTAGATCAATGAAGCTATTTATTGACTGAAAAATAGAATCGTTCATTCCATAGATTTTTGTGAGATTTTCCTTGTAATTGAAAACGCCACCGCTTTCTCTATATTTTATAATGTTGGTGGAAATGAAATTTGATAGTCCCAGCATCTTTAGCTCGTTTAATTTGGCGGTGTTGGGATTGAAAACAAATAGCGAATCTTTTGGTATTTTTTGCACCTTTATAGGAGTAGCTTCCAGTTGTGCTACCAGGCTATCTAGCAGTAGTTGGTCATTAGGATCAATAGTAGGGCCACTTGATATTGACCTATAAAAGAAAGGAAGGATAATTGAGAGCACCATGACCAATAAAACAAGTAAAAAGCCATTGGTTTCTACCTTGGAAAAACCAAAGTTGTTTCGGATCCACTTTTTAAATTGTTGCAACATGATGTGGATTAGATTGCATACCTGATACAATCTAACTTAGTAATATCGGAAAAAATTACGCAGTTTAGCTATATTAGTCATTAATCCAGTGCGTAACAGAACTTAAAGTTATTTATTTTTGTGTAATGTATTGGTTGTAATCCCATGTACAATAACTTCAAGGCAATAAGTATTTCACACAAAGGCGCACCTGTTGCAGTAAGGGAGCGTGTAGCTTTAAGCAAAAACCAGGCGACCAGCATTTTGCAATACTTAAAGGAGTACAGCCTGGCTAAAGATGTACTAGTACTCTCCACCTGTAACCGTACGGAGATCTATTATACCGCTGATGAAGATCTCAGCAATGATCTTATTAAGCTTATTTGCCTTGAAACCACGATTAGCGATATCGATAATTACAAAAACTATTTTGAAACAATCAATGACCATGATCAGGCCTGTGAACGATTGTTTAGAGTGGCTATAGGTTTGGAATCTCAAGTGGTGGGAGACCTTCAAATTACCAACCAGGTGAAGCAGGCTTATCAATCAACCTCGGACCAAGGTCTGGCCGGCCCCTTCTTACACCGCCTGCTCCATACTATTTTTTACACGAATAAAAAGGTGGTTCAGGAAACGCCATTCCGTGACGGTGCCGCTTCGGTCTCGTATGCGGCCACAGAATTGATTGAAGGTCTCACAGAGGATATACAAGATCCTACTATTTTGGTTATCGGGTTAGGAGATATCGGTTTAGATGTTTGCAAAAACCTTATCTCCAACCAGCATATTTCAGCTAATAATATCACTATTTCAAATCGCACCAAAGCCAAAGCTGAGAAGGTAGCTGCTGAAACAGGATTTAGGCATTGTGATTTTGGACAACTACAGGGGGCAATCGCAGCCGCTGATGTGATCATCTCGTCGGTATCTGTGAAACAACCTTTAGTTACCGAAACAATTATACGGCCCTTAAGGGTTACCTCCTACAAATATTTCATAGACTTAAGTGTACCAAGGAGCATCGATCAAAAGATAGAGAACGTATCTGCAATGATCTTATATAACCTGGATGATATCAGGGCTAAGGCAGATCAAGCTCTTCAGAGTCGACTTTCGGCCATCCCCCAGGTGGAGGCTATTATAAACGGTTCCATTCAAGATTTTGAGACGTGGACCAAGGAGGTAGTGGTATCCCCTACCATCAATAAATTAAAAAATGCCTTGGAGCAAATTAGAAAAGACGAATTGGCTCGCCATTTGAAAGATCTTGATCAAAAGGATGCTGCTGTGGTTGAAAAGATCACCAAGAACATTATGCAAAAAGTGATCAAACTTCCGGTACTGCAGTTAAAGGCAGCATGTCTCAGAGGAGAAGCAGAATCATTGGTAGATTTGTTAAACGACCTATTTGATCTGGAGCCGGCCAATACCAAAAAGTAAAAGGATCAATCCAATTGCTTATCTGTTGCTAGTATGGTTTGAGCCAAAAATCGACTGGCATTATTTGTGCTTGCGCATATATATATATTAATTGCACTTTTTAAAGCATATTTTTAAAATTTGAAAGAGCCCACGATAAATAACTTATTAATCATCAAGTGCTTATGTTTTTTCATAGGCATTTTGGGCGCTGTATCTGCAATAGCCAGATCGTCCTCAAATCCGATAGAGTGGGAGTATCAAATCTTTGAGAAGGATCATAAAAAAGGGTTGCTGGATAGCAAGCGCAAGGTGGTGATACCTGCCGAGTATGATGATCTGGGTTGGAGCAATGGAGCCCAGATAGTTGCAGAGGGGGTGATCGGATATAAAGAAAATGGTCTTTGGGGATTGCTCAATCTTAAAAATGAAAAGGTGTTGGTCCCTAATTATACCTACCTCACTCCTTTCAAGGATAATTGGATCATAGCGGCAAAAAAACTTGTGGATAAGGGCAAGGATAACTACGGTTTAATCAACACCAAGGGCCACGCAATAATACCTTTTGGTTATGCTTATCTAACTCCTTTTCACTATAATTTAATTGCTGCTAAATACTCAAATGGCCAAGTACTGTTTGGGATACTTGACGAAACTGGCCAACCCGTAGTTCCATTTCAATATCAGCATATCAAACCTCTTTCGAACTCACTAGCGCAGGTAGATGAGAATGGTAGGCTTGGACTAATAAATCCTTCCGGTCGCGTGGTTATGCCACCAGATTACGAAAAATTTAGGGCCAATAACAAAGGGGGATGGGAAGGCAAACCACTAACCCGATTTCAGATAAGAGATAGCCACAATAAAGTGGTTCGAGAAATTGCGGCGAAAGAAATAAAGTTGCTGGATAAGAATGTTTATTCCACGCTAATTGGTAAGTATTGGGCACTCCGAGACTTGGATGGAAAAACCATTAAAAGTTACTACAATTATGATATAATCCCACTCGATAGTCGTTACAGCCATATTCTCAGCAGGGGAAAGGTTGGCTTGATAAATACCAGTGGAAAAATGGTTTTGCCACCAGTCTATGATTCAATAAAAGTGGACAAAACCCATTTTATGGTCTACTCCAAATCGAAATGGTCGGTTATGGATCTTTCGGGAAAGACAATTTCGCTAAGACAATATGACGGCGTGCAACATATTAGGGATGGATTGTTTCCAGTGAAAAGACAAGGTGATTGGGGCCTTATGGATCTTGCCGGTGTTGAGAAAGTGGCCCCGCAATATCAAAATATTGGAACGTTTTATCATGGCTTGGCGGTGGCTAAATATTTCGGATCCATAGGAGTAATAGATACAAAAGGAAATTGGCGCATAAAGCCTAGGTACAATAAAATAGAAATCCTTGACAAAAGTCATTTTAAATTTCAGAGAAATGGAAAGAGTGGTCTGATCAACGACGACGGACAAGAGGTTTATATCACTGGTCATGTTTTGGAGCGCACTGAAAAGGCATTTCTACAAGTGTCAGATGAGGGAAAAAAAGGGTTAGTCTCTTGGGATGGCCGCGTGTTGTTACCGGTAGCATATTCTGAGCTTAAACCGATCAAAGATCATCCGGATCTGTTCACCTACCGCGACAGCCTGGGAGTTAACATTATTAGTTTAGATGGACAGTTAAATCTGCAACTAAACCTCCAAGAAGTAAAGGGGTATAGCGAGGACTTCTTTGGCATTAAAATAGAAGATCAATATGGGTTCATTGATCGAAATGGCAAATTAAGAATCGCCAATCGGTATAATGATATTGACCTTTACAGCGAGGGCAAGGCAGCAGTAAAGATCCGCAATTCATGGGGCTATATTGATAAAATTGAGCGCATTAGGATCCAACCAACTTTCGAAATGGCCATGCCTTTTAAAAATGGAATAGCCCTGGTAAAGAAAAATGGCAAATGGGGATTGATCGATGAGTTTGGCAAAGTGGTATTACCACTCAAATATGATACCATTACAAGGACTGAACATGGAAAATTTGTCTGTCATCTTGCGGATAAAAAGGGACTAGCCAATAACAAAGGGCAATTGATCGTTTATCCGAAATACCATACTATACAGGATCTTAATAATGGCTATCTACTTGTTTCAAGAAACGAGAAATACGGCTTGCTTACGCAGGAAGGGGAAAGCACTATCCCAATGATCTACGAGCAGATAATCCATGATCCTTCCAGTCAGCTATACATTACCCACCAGGAATCAGAATGGAAAAGCTTATAATCTAGCTGTCTTTATCTGGACTGGTTGTTGATCCGGACTCTCCAGATTTAGAAATAGAATCCCTCATTCCCGTATCAGCCTCAATATTCTTCATTCTATAGTAGTCCATAATGCCAAGGTTGCCAGATCTGAAAGCCTCAGCCATCGCCTTAGGTACTTCGGCCTCTGCTTCAATTACTCGGGCTTTCATCTCCTGTGAAAGGGCTTTCATTTCTTGCTCTTTAGCTACCGCCATAGCTCGCCGCTCTTCGGCTTTTGCTTCGGCCACTTTCAAGTCAGCGTTTGCCTGATCTATTTGAACTTTGGCCCCAATATTGGCATCTACTTTGGGAACATCCACATCGGCGATATCAATTGAAAGGATCTCAAAAGCTGTACCTGCGTCAAGGCCTCTTTGCAGCACAAGTTTTGAGATGTCATCAGGATTCTCGAGCACATCGGTATACTTTGCTGCCGAACCAATTGAGGTCACGATACCTTCTCCAACTCTAGCCAGAATGGTTTCCTCACCGGCTCCACCAACCAAACGTTCGATGTTGGCCCTTACCGTAACTCTGGCCTTTGCTAGTAGTTGAATCCCATCACCCGCAACCGCAGAAACGGAAGGTGTGTTAATTACTTTGGGGTTTACGGAAATTTGTACTGCCTCAAAAACTTCCCTGCCAGCCAGATCAATTGCCGTCGCCTGTTTAAAGGAAAGATTGATATTAGCTTTATCGGCAGAGATCAATGCCTTAATTACACTAGGTACATTTCCCCCAGCAAGGTAGTGCGTCTCCAGTTCTGCAGTAGTAACCTCGAGTCCAGCCTTAGTAGCTGTGATCAGTTCTCTGACAATAATGCCTGGGGGCACACGACGAAACCGCATACCGATCAATTCTCCAATACCCACTTTAACCCTCGCAAATACAGCAGTAAGCCAAAGCCCCACAGGTATCAAATAGAAAAAACCTAAAACGGCAATAATAATAACAAATAGCAATATCAGTGTGGGTAGTTGCAGAGAATCCATGAATTTATTGATTTAATGATTCGACTATTATTTTATTTGAACTATCAATTTTTACGATCCTTATTTCCGTACCGGGTTCCGCATAGAGTCCATTGGTAGATACCTCATATTCCTG
>JBPCUG010000632.1:0-3413 GCA_051011275.1 Cyclobacteriaceae bacterium
AGATTAAATCTTAGTTCCAAGGAAATTGCTTCGCTAAATAATATATCGGTTAAATCCGTAGAGATCAGCAGGTACAGGCTACGAAAAAAGTTGTGCTTGGATAAAAAAGAAGTACTAACCGATTTTCTTCGCGAATTTTGACTCTATGCCAATCAAGTGGGAAAGAATTAGCCAGCTTCAGCTTTATTTTTCGATGAGAGCTCCCACTGCCTATTTCTACTTAATTCTACTAAGCTTGGGTCTTTCAAGTTGTCAGGACCCTACATTTTCCATTGAGCATCTTTCGGTCGACCCTACCAATAATCCGTCGGTTAAAAAAGTATCCATTACTTCGAGTGATTCCATCTCGGTTTATCTAAAACTGGAGCACTTAAGATCGGGGCAAGTATCGTATACACATCCTTCATCGCCGGAGGTAAACCATGAGATAATGTTGCCAGCCTTGAGACCGGATAGCGAATATGCTTTTTCAGTCTACTCAGAAGGCAAGTTGCTTACTGGGATTGATACCTTGAAAACAGAAAGAATCCCTACCGGAATTGTCAATATTGATTTGAAGAGAAATGAAAAGGAGAGTTTTGATGGCTACCTGTTAACGCAAAGAAGACTAGTGTCAGGGCAAGCCTATATGATCAATAGCTTTGGTGAAGTAGTTTGGTACCAACCGATCCCAGGCCAATTAAAACTTACCCATTACACTGAAAAAGGGGAAGTGCTTACTCTATATGGAGCCCCTCATCACAATAACAGTGCAGGAGACAAAATAACCACTTATACCCTTTCCGGTGATACAGTTTATCACCTGGATCTTTCTAAGTTAAGCCCTCCATTAATAGCACACCATGAGATTCTTGAGATAGAGGATGATCTGCTACTTTTAGTTTATGACACCAAAGAAATACCATCACCTATCGATGATCAACTGGTTGAAGTTAGGTCTGATGCCTTGGTACGGATAAGCAGGGGAGGTGAGATTCTTTGGAAGTGGAGCACTTTTGATGTTAAGGACCCAGAAGATGATCCACATATAATGGATCATTTAGAAGATTGGGGGCATGCCAATGCCTTTTCTTTTGATCAAGATGGGAACCTATTGGTTTCCTACAGAGACTGGAATCAGATTTGGAAAATTGATGCCGTTTCAGGAGCGTTGCTATGGGCCTTGGGCACAAATGGAGACATTTCCATGGCGGCCAAAGATTATTTTTCGGGACAGCATTCTATTCACATTAATAGAATGGGGGATTATATGCTCTTTGACAATGGCCGGGAGAATAAGCAATCTAAGATAATTTCATTTCAACTAAAGGATGGCAAAGCCAACACAAATATCTCAATAGACCTGCCATCTGATCATTATGCCGATCGAATGGGGAATGCCATATTATTACCTAACGATAATATATTAGTTTGTGCCCCCCGAAGCAGATCGGTCCTGGTTCTGGACCAGCAGGGATCTATATTATTTCATGTAGCGGTGGGTATCCCAGACCCTTATAGAGTTGCATACATTCCGCCATTTTATACCGCAGAGTCTTTATGACTATTCCGAGCTCTGAAACCATTATTCGCTACGGCAAACCCCATGGTCCTTCAAATACAATCAAATTAAAATCCCAGTGCGTTATTCGGAGCGTTCTAAAACAGGAGTGCTTATAAAATACTGATGGACAAATAGTTACAAACCGTTCTCTCGGTCTGCCACCCCGATTTTTAAGACTTCAAAAGTCGCCAAAACCCTCTAAATTATTGTTTAGGGGGTTTTTGTTTTTTGGCACCCAATAAGTTATTGGAAGAGGCAAAGAAATGAATGCATCTTGAACATGATATGGTAGAGACAAGCCCGCATTACCAATCCATTAGGCATCGTCGCCATTCAAAATACCCTGGTCTTCGCCATCAGATTTCTTGCCTAGAAAAATGCCCCCGATTGCAATTAAACTTAGTCCGGCTAACAATACCAGATCCAGCCGAACGCTAATAACTTTATTAGGGACCCAACCAATCAAAGATGCCACAAATAGGATCAGACCCAACAAGGTAGCTAGTGGCAATAATGTGTTCAGTCGATAAGCATTTCTATAGAAAATACCTGTAAAGATCAGTGGGGCTAAAAGAGAGGTTCCAGCAAAACTAGTCCTTGCCAATAAGACCAATTCATCGCTTGATAACAAGGCAAATATCAAAGCCAGTGAAGCAAAAAAGAAAATCCCAATTCTTGCGTATTTCACCATTTGTTGGTCTTCTCCAACCAGAATAGAACGCAACTCACCACCAAGGGCAAAGAGTTGTGAGTCAGAAGTAGAGATAGCAGCTGCTATTAAGCCAATCAATACTATGGCACCTATTAGGTTGGATTGATCCGCTATAAATGCTTGATGCAAAAACTCAGGTGTGGTCAGGTCAGGATAAACCACTGCGCCATACATGCCCATAAAAGCGGTAGGCAAGATCACCAAAATGGCAAAAAAGCCAATGCCGACAGCCATTCTATGAAGTGACTTAATATCTTTTAAGATTACAAGTCGGGTAGAGATTTGTGGTTGGCTATAGGGCAACAATGCGATCGCTATGGTAGAACCCAACAAGAATTGAAAATCAAATAATCCTTTGGGTCCCGGCACTGAAAGCAAGGCCGCATTTACTTTCTCCACTTCGGCAAACATGGCTTTCACCCCACCAAAGTGATTTAGGCAGTTGTAACCCACAATCCAGATGGCTATTAACAAAAGGATCCCTTGCAGGACATCGCTATGCATGATCGCTTTAAGCCCACCTACCTCACTATATATGATCATAATGATTACCAAGGCGGCAGCCCAGACCCACATGGGCAAGGCGGTAGGAAAAGTGGCGTGAAGAAAAATGGCCACTCCTCTGATCTGGATGGCTACATAGGGCAATAAGAAAAGAAATACGCCTAAAAAGGCCACCCGCCCAGCAAGCTTCGAACGGTAGTTATTCTGCAAAAAGCCAGCCATTCCGTAGTAGGTCTGTTCTTTGGCTTTTTTCCGAAATGCATACCCGATCCAGATCAAACCAAACACCATCACCGCGTCAGAAAACATTAAAAAGATCCAGGCACCAACACCGTGTACCCTAAAAAAGTCAGGCATTCCCAGTAGGGTAAAAGTGCTAAAAAGGGTTGCAGCAAAAGTGAAGAAGCCGAGAACTGCACCAATATTTCCACCTCCCAATAAATAGCTTGTGGAAGTGATGGTATCTGGTTTTGCGCGTCTTGCCAGGAAGATCAGGATACCTAAGTATAGAATGCCAACGATGGCCAAGGTTTGTAACATGAGTAGTTTTGACAGAATTAGTAAGAGTATAAATTGATGCAGCTCACTTTATCTCTGGTTCATTCATCTTTGCCCGGATGAACTATCGTGCCTAGCCAAGTCAAGCCAATAAGT
>JBPCUG010000633.1:0-2909 GCA_051011275.1 Cyclobacteriaceae bacterium
GATTTACAGTTGTGCCTTGTGGTCATCACCGGTTTCATTTGGATTTCCTGCCAAATGCAAAGGCAAGAAAACATAAGCGGATTGGATAGTGATTTTGCGCTTTCCAGTAACCTTGATTCAATCGGCAAACATTTTGTTAATGGGGGTCGGGTAATAGGGATATCCGTGGCTATCATACAGGAAAATGATACTTTGTACAATAAGGGTTTTGGATTTACTGATTTGGGCAAATCCAAACCTGTGGATAATGACACCAAATTTCGAATGGCCTCTATTTCAAAACTGATTGGATCTACGTTAGTCATGAAGTTGGTTGAAGAGGGGAAATTAACTTTGGATCAACCCCTTTCAGAGCTTCTGCCGGACTTTCCGAATGAAGAACAGGCCAAAAAGATCACCCTAAGACATATGCTTTCTCATACATCAGGCTTACAAGACTACGCTGTAGAGATTGACTCCACATACGTAAAGACCGGCATACCACCAACAAAAAAAGACTTCTACGAATTCTTTCGCGATCGCCAATTATTTTTCGAGCCAGGAAGTAACTATAGTTACTGTAACTCGGGCTTCCTACTGATGGGCTTAATCATTGAACGGATCACCGGCAACACGTTTCAAACCGAAATTGATAGAGTGATTAACCGACCTTCAGGATTAAATCTGAGGTTGATCGCAGACCAAGCCAACCACCCCAACATGTCAAGTTATTTTGAACCATACCATGCAACTTTCAATTCTATACCCCATTGGACATGGATTAAAGGAGATGGTGGCCTCACGGTAACTTCGATTGAGTTGGCACAATTTCCCGGGCTTTGGGCATCGGGCGCTATAATAGATAAAGCTTCCTTCGAAAAGATGATTCAACCAATGGTTTTAACAGATGGAATTGAAACCGGCTACGGTATCGGTGTGCGTAATGGCGATTTTGAAGGTGAAAAAGTCATCGGGCATACAGGAGGTAATAAAACACCACTTTCCATTATGGTGTACTTTCCCAAAAAGCAGCTGTCCATAGTGGTCCTAATAAATACAGATAATACTCCTGACCATGCCCGCAAAATTTACGGCGAAATAGCAAGCGTGGTGCTTGATAAAGAAAAACCCGATTATAGGAGCCGAGAAATTATATATAAAGATCTCGCCAAATATCAAGGAGTTTTTACTACAAACGACTACAAGATTGATCAAAAGGTGACCATCGAGTTAAATCCTGATGATGAGCACTTATACTATTGCATTAGTGAGAATAATTGCGAAAAAATGTACCACCTCGGCGATGGAAAGTTTTGGATTGAGCGATGGCCCTTTGATCGAGTGGTTTTTGATATGAATGAACATGGAAGTGTACGTGCATTAAAAGAGTTTTACTATGGTTATTACGTGGCATTGAGGAGGAAGGAATTTTAAAGAATGGACATACGCCCAATCCCAAAGCAAGACAGAATTGAATATCTAGACGTATTACGGGGCATTGCCATACTGTTCATTTTCGTAGCCAATATTGTGGCTTTTTCAGGTACCTTCTACGGCACGGAACATTTACGAATTGCATCAACCCTTCTACCGATTGATGATTATGTAGATTTTATTTCCTACACCCTGGTAGATGGGAAGTTCTACTCCATATTTTCCCTTTTATTTGGGATCGGTTTTGTAATCCAACAGAACAATTTCGAAAAACACAATAGACGCTTTGTGCCATTTTTCAGGCGTAGAATGGGCTGGTTGCTAGTGATCGGATTGATCCATTTGACACTTATTTGGTTTGGCGATATCCTTACGTTGTACGCGATCCTTGGCCTAATTCTCATTTTCTTTCGTGAATATACTAACCGACAACTCTTAGTTTGGGCCTCGGTATTGCTTTTGCTACCTATGGTGCATTGGATAGTACTAAATCTGGCGGGTTGGAATTATCCTCAACATATTTATTCCATCAACACCTACTACTGGTCATCAATGAAGTTTCCACTAAAGGATTGGGGAGAAGGGCTAATGGCCGATCTAAGTTTCTATGTGACTATTGATAGCTTTCCGGTATTTATCAAAGTGACAGTTGGTAATTCCCTTCTTCGAATAGCCGGGATCCTTGAGGAAGGACGCATCTTCAAAGTGCTCGGGATATTTCTCATTGGTGTTTGGACAGGAAGGAAGATCCAGAATGAAGCACTTCTTTATGACTACACTAAGCTGAGGCAAATCGCACTTTGGGGGTTGGCAATTGGGCTTCCTATGAGCATACTAAGAACATATATAGAGTTCTATATGGGAGATCATGATTTTTGGACCTTTATGAACTATGCAACCTATGCTCTCGGTACTGTGCCGTTAGCTATGGGATTTGCTGCCGGCATAGCGCTTATTTGGAGCCAGAAGAAATCCTTCCTGCTATGGTTTGCCCCTGTTGGAAAAATGGCTTTAACCAATTACATAATGCAAAGTGTTATTGGCATTACGATCTTCTATGGAATCGGGTTTGGCCTGGCCGGGAAATTAGGGTTTACCTATGTGATCGGCCTCGCTATTGTAGTATTTGTTATCCAAGTATTACTAAGCAGACTGTGGCTTAGAAGGTTTAAGTATGGTCCATTGGAGTGGGTCTGGAGACACTTAACCTATAGTGGCAAAGTTCCTATAAAATGACTAGCGAAAAATGAAAAAATCGATTCTAAAATTTACACTGCTGCTAACTTCTCTCATCTCAGCTTGTCAATCTAATTGGCAAGAGGACGTATTGAGGGAAGTGAAAAAAGCTGAAGCAAAACTTTCCGAATTGGAGGGCAGCGGGAAAGTCATTGAGCAATTTGATCTACTTTCCGAAGATTACGTTTATATTGATATTTCGGGGAAACGAGTTACCAAAGCGCAATTAGTCGCACGGCGAGAAGAGGATCACAGAATAT
>JBPCUG010000634.1:0-3874 GCA_051011275.1 Cyclobacteriaceae bacterium
GTGATTGCCATTGCCGTTTCATTCTTAGTAGGCAAACCGGTAAAGTGGATTGAGGACCGAACAGAAAACTTACAAGCCGATAGTTTTGCTCGTGATTATCACATTGCAGCGGAGCTTGCAGCTAATAGCGATGGCAAGATTGAAGGTCTAAGGTTTAAACTACTTTGTGATCATGGCTATACTGATGCCGCCGCCAATCCAAGCAAATACCCAGTTGGCATGTTCTCAATCTGTACCGGCTCGTATGATTTTGATACTGCTTTTGTTGAAGCGGATGCGGTATATACAAATAAACCTCCGGGAGGTGTAGCTTACCGTTGTTCTTTCCGTGTAACGGAAGCGGTGCATGCGGTGGAGAGAATGGTTGACCGGCTGGCAGTAGAAATAAACAAGGACCCAGCCCAATTGCGAATGGAAAATTTCATTAAAGAGGATCAATTCCCCTATAAGTCTGCTTTGGGATGGGAGTATGATAGTGGCAACTACCATGGAGCCTTGAAGAAAGCACTTGATGCAGTGGGGTATGACGAGCTAAGAAAAGAGCAAGCTGAGAAAAGGGAACGCGGAGAATTAATGGGTATTGGTATTTGCAGCTTCACTGAAGTAGTAGGGGCAGGTCCTTCTAAGGACTTTGATATTCTTGGTATCAAAATGTTCGATAGTGCCGAGATAAGGGTGCATCCCACAGGAAAAGCAATTGCCAGATTTGGTACAAAATCGCAAGGCCAGGGCCATGAAACTACTTATGCACAAATTATTGCTGAAGAACTGGGTATCCCTGCCGAGCACGTTCAAGTTGAAGAAGGGGATACCGATACTGCGCCTTACGGACTTGGTACCTACGCAAGCCGAAGTACTCCAACTGCCGGTGCAGCAGCAGCTAAAGCAGCACGTATTCTAAGGGAAAAAGCCAAAAAGATTGCCGCTTATTTGTTAGAGGTGAGTGAAGAGGATCTTGAATGGGAACCAGGCAAGTTTTTTGTCAAAGGAGCTCCCGAGAAAGCGAAGACTATTCAGGAGATTGTTTTTGCTTCTTATACCAATCATCCTCAAGGTATGGAAGCCGGCTTTGAAGCTACGCACTACTACGATCCACCTAATTTAACCTTCCCTTTTGGATCCTACATATGTATAGTGGACATTGATAAGGAGACCGGAGGTATTGATATCCGTCGTTTTGTGGCCATTGATGACTGTGGACATGTGATCAATCCAATGATCGTGCAGGGCCAGGTGCATGGTGGGCTGACCCAAGGTTTAGCTCCTGCAATGTATGAGGAGTTGATCTATGATGAGGAAGGGAATATTCTGAATGGTACATTGATGGATTACTTGGTACCAACTGCGGTAGAGTCTCCTAACTGGGAAACCGGCCATACGGTAACTCCATGTCCGCATCATCCTATAGGGGCCAAAGGGGTAGGAGAGTCTCCAACTGTTGGAGCGCCACCAGCCATTGCCAATGCCATCGTAGATGCACTGGCGCATTTGGGTGTTACTCATATGGATATCCCCATCACACCCTACAAGGTTTGGAAGATCCTTAAAGAAAAAGGTGTAACTGCTTAAACCTTTGATTCAACAATGAAGTTTGATTAAATAGGCATTCGATACCGGGTGCCTATTTTTAAAATCTAGAAAAATGAAAACATCAGTAAATAAAACCTTCCAGGTTGATCAGCACATTGATAAGGTTTGGGATTTTTTAAGTGATCCTAATAAGGTGGTTGTTTGCGTGCAAGGTGCTTCTATCGTGGAGCAAGTGGATGATAAAAATTACAAAGGCCAGGTGTCTATGAAATTTGGACCTGTATCTGCAAAATACAATGGACAAATTGCTATCGAAGAGCTGGATGCAGCAAATAAAAAAATGGTGTTGAAAGGCAATGGGATGGATGCTAAAGGTAAAGGTAGTGCTGATATGATCATGAGGGGTTCGTTGGCAGAAAAAGATGGAGGAACCGAAGTCGACTATCAAATGGACATCACTATTACCGGAACCTTAGCCCAATTTGGATCCAGGTTGATCAATGATGTTACGGGGCAGGTGGTCAATCAGTTCATTGCCAATTTCAAAAAAGAACTATCCACGCCACCTGTGGGGGCTGTAGGCGGAGCTGAAGCTGCCCCAGCAAAGAAAGAAAAATCACTTAATGCTTTTGCATTAATGTGGGCTGTAATTAAGGGCTTCTTTGCCAGGTTGTTTGGGAAGTCTAGTTAGGGTCACCCCTGGCCGCTCCTAAAGAAGAGAGGAATTGTGCATTTATTTATTTAAAAGCTTTGCATATCCACAATAGAAAATATTTAAAAAAGGCACGAAAGGAACTAAGGAATAATCTTACCAGTGCGGAAGCAACTCTTTGGATATCATTGCAAGGAAGAAAATTAAAAGGCAGGAAATTTAGAAGGCAACATAGTATAGCAAATTACATAGTTGATTTTTATTGTCCCGCTGAAAAGTTGGTTGTTGAGCTGGATGGTGAGGATCATTTTCATTCGCCAGTATTGGAACGGGATCGTGTAAGAGATAAATATTTGGCATCTTTAAACATAAAGGTGCTACGTTTTGAAAATGAGGAGGTGTTTGACAATCCAGAGCACGTATTGGAGTGTATTGCACTGGAGTTTACCACCCCTGACCCCTCCTAAAATAGGAGGGGAATTTAATTGAATTTTTCAATTGCTATCTAATAAATACTAGCCTACATCTAAAAATGACTTCCCCTCCTTTTAAAGGAGGGGCCAGGGGTGGTTGACCTAAATAATCATATATCTATAGAATGACTAGACATTTAAAGTCCATGGAAAATCCAAACGACATCATTAAGAAATTTGATGCTCAAGGTTATGTGTTGGATGAGGAACTGGCAACCATCTTATATTTAATGGGTCAGCTGGAAAAACCATTGTTGTTGGAAGGGAACCCAGGAGTTGGAAAAACTGAAGTAGCGAATGTGCTAGCAGCATGTCTGGGTACTGACCTAATCAGACTACAATGCCACGAGGGTTTGGACATAAGCTCTGCGGTATACGAATGGAATTATCAAAAGCAATTGCTTTCTATTAAGATCCAAGAGCAAAGTGAACTGACTGAAAAAGAGAAGGAGCAGTTTATTTTCAGCAGGGATTTCTTATTAGAAAGACCCTTGTTGAAATCCATTTTATCCTCGGATAGATCTCCAGTACTATTGATAGACGAAATTGATCGGGCGGATGAGGAGTTTGAGGCTTACTTGTTAGAATTGCTATCCGTTTTTCAAATAAGTATTCCAGAGCTAGGCACTTTAAAAGCAAAGCACAAACCATTGGTAATTCTCACGTCTAACTGCACCAGGGAACTTAGCGATGCTTTAAAAAGACGATGCCTATATCATTGGGTACCATATCCCGATATGGAAAAAGAGATCCGCATCGTTCGAAAGCATCTGCCTGACATTGAAACCCAATTGGTGCAAAGTGTTGTTAAAGTGATAAATGAGTTACGCGAAATGCAGCTAAATAAAGTCCCAGGTATTGCCGAGACTTTGGATTGGTCACGCGCGTTGCTAGCATTGGGACTTAAGTCATTAGACCCACAAAGTACCGAACGCACCCTAGGTTGCTTGCTTAAATCATTAGATGATATCGAGATGATAAAGGGATTGGGTTTGGAGGAAATGTTGGAAAGAGCTAAGGTTGGCTAGGTATGAGAGCGCTAGAAGAGCATAATAATCTATCACAAGCCATTATTGGTTTTGCACAGTTTGCTAGACAAAGGGGCCTAAATGTAGGTATCAAAGAATCTCAGGAATCTCTAAAAGCAGCAGCTCTTGGACTCCTAAGTGATAAACGGCAGCTGCAATTTGGTTTGCGATCAATCTATTGTAGCTCATCC
>JBPCUG010000635.1:0-3559 GCA_051011275.1 Cyclobacteriaceae bacterium
AGGTCAGGCTATTTGATTGTGGTTCCAAGCCTCATGCCAGATTTCCAGATCAAGAAAAGATCAAGACCAGAAAGCCACTCTTGTCCGAAGTCATTGATACAGTTGAACAGTATATTTCAGGTAATCACCTAGAGGAGATCAATTACAATATTGAGATCAAGAGTGACCCCAGTAGGGACGGAACTTACCACCCGGAGCCTGAAAAATTTGCCCAGCTGGTGTTGGCAGTGATCACCGACAAGGACATAAAACCGCGTACCACTATCCAGTCGTTTGACGTCAGAAGCTTGCAAGAAGCAAGAAAGCAAGCCCCAGAAATGACCCTGGCATTGCTGATCGAGAACGATTTGTCAGTAACTGAAAATATTGAAAGTCTAGGTTTTAAACCGAATATTTACAGTCCTGATTACCAATTGGTTGACACCGATCTGGTGCAGTACCTAAAACAAAAAGAGATCAAACTGATCCCCTGGACGATTAACGAAAAAGAGGACATGCAGCGGATCATCGACTTGGGAGTCGATGGTATCATTACCGATTTTCCGGATAGGGCTATGAAGTTATTGCAATAACTAGATCTGGATCTTTCTATTTCGAGCTACTACCGACCAGTTGTCATTAATCTTTTGATCTTGAACAACTGCGGCTTGATCGTATAAAGCACAAGTAGGACATATATGCTGAGGTACACCATATAAAACATCACCTACTTCGCAAGCAACATTAACCGGTAGCTCCAATACTAGGTGTTCCTCGCTTTGTGAAACATGCCGGACATCAGGTAAGTTGAGAAACTCCACTCTTGGGAATGGTTGCTCTGCGGCCACGGCTTTATGGCCTAGGTCCACACAGATGGTACTGGCTGTTGGTTTCGACATTACTCTGCAAATGACTAAGGCGCCAAATTGAAAATCCAGGTCCGGAAGTGTCTGATCGTAGCCCCAGTCCCACAATAAGCAGGTGCCTGGACTACATTCTACATTGGGTCTTAAAGCATGTGCAGGAAAAGTAGGAGTGCCTCCGGCGACGATTTTAATTGGTTCTTCTGTAGTCAATTCGATTCGCTCAAGTAGCTTTTGAGCTTTTCTAAACCCTTCATCAGACCATCTTTTTCGCTCGTTGAAGTCACTGTCACGCAAATGTCCATCATAGATATGCAATCCAACCATGTTGGTCCAATTAAGAGACTGACCGAGTTGCCAAAGTTCAAAAGCGCCTAAGCCTGGTTCAATCCCAGTACGGTGCATTCCAACATCCAGGTCCAAGTACAGATCAATGGTTGTGTCGGCTTTCTCTGCTGCATTATTAAGCCCTTGTAGCGCATCAGGGTGATCAACTAAAGCTGAAAACTTTAGGTGTGGAAAGCTATTGATCAGTTGCATTAAACGGCCTACTTTTGGTCCTACCGGTTGATAGGCAAGCAGTACATCTTTGGCGCCGAGATCGCCTAACATTTCCGCTTCAGCTATGGTAGCGCATTTGAATTTAGATATGCCCTGTTCCATTTGCATCTGCACTACTTCAGCCATTTTGTAGGTCTTTACATGAGGGCGCAACCGGGCAGCATCACCGCCAAGGATCTGCAGCATCATTTTTATGTTAGCTTTGATGCGGTCAGGATAAACCACTAAAGCCGGGCTGTCAGTACTGTCAATGTTCTCTATCAGATACCACGTTTCGGAATCGTTCATTATACTTAAGCTAGATTGAGGTCTCGGGTTTTAAAGATAGTTTGTTAGTGCAGGAATACAATAGTCTGACTTGTGAAATTTGACCTCATAAGAATATTCCCTATTTTAATGGGATCAGGTATGATGAAAACTACTTCCACCATCTTATTAACTGTAGCTATAGTGAGCTTCACCGCTTGCAATCAGGAAAGAAAACAAAATAATGATCAACAGCTACTGGATCCTAACCTTACGGTGCCCTTAGGTTTTACGACTTTTCAGGATGACCTAGATTTTCTCAAAGAGCATATTGAAGTTCTCGTGCTAGAGGAGGCGGCTGGAAAAGGAAAAATAGCGGTATCTCCAAGGCTGCAAGGGCGGGTGATGACTAGCACTTCTGACGGTAGCAGTGGTAGGAGCTATGGTTGGATTAACAGAAAGCTTTTTACCTCAGGAGATACTCTAGAGCATATTAATGCCTTTGGCGGGGAGGAGCGCTTTTGGCTTGGCCCCGAAGGTGGACAGTTTTCCATCTTCTTCAAAAAGGATGATCCATTCGATCTGGAACATTGGCAAACACCAGCTCTGATTGATCTGGAGCCTTTTAATTTGCAAATCCATGACTCTGAAAAAGCAGTCTTCACCAAATCAGCGGAGTTGACCAACTATTCCGGATTTACTTTCCGCTTTGATATTGAAAGGATTATTGAGATACTTCAAGAGGAGGAAATTTTACAAATTTTGGGATTACCAGATACACTGGCTGTAAACACAGTTGGCTATCAATCAACCAATAGCCTTACTAATCGAGGTAAGGAACCGTGGCAAAAGGAAACCGGTTTGTTGTCTATTTGGCTTTTGGGGATGTTTAACCCCTCACACGAAACTACCATTGTAATTCCGTATGTAGTGGGTGATTCAACTGAGTTGGGAGCCATTGTAAACGACGCTTATTTTGGAAAGGTGCCTGGTGAGCGACTTAAAATAGGGGAGGGTGCTATCTATTTTAGCGGCGATGGCCAGTTCAGAAGTAAGATCGGTTTGCTGCCTTCCAGAGCCAAGAATGTTATGGGCTCTTACAATGCCGATAACCAAACTTTGACCATTGTAAAGTATAATAAACCAGAAGGAGTGAACGACTATGTGAACTCAACCTGGGAAATTCAAGATGCTCCTTACCGAGGCGATGTGGTTAATTCCTATAACGACGGGCCGCCCGAACCAGGTGTTGAGCCATTAGGTCCTTTTTACGAATTAGAGAGTTCTTCACCAGCCTTGTCGTTGGAGGTCGGCGCGTCAGGCACCCATATACAGCAGACATTTCATTTTGAAGGAGATCGAGAGGAGCTAAATATAATTGCAGAAAAGGTATTGGGAGTAAGTATTAGTAAAATTGAAGAGGCTTTTTGATATTGATTCTAGCCTTCTGGTCTCAACCTCATAATTAATTCTAACTGCACACAAGCACCGAATGGAAGCTGAGCTACGCCGGTTGCGGTACGTGCGTGACGGCCAGCTTCACCAAATATTTCTACCAACAGATCAGATGCGCCATCAATTACCTGCGGTTGTCGAATGAAGTCGGACGATGATCGAACCAAACCCAAAAGCTTGTCTACAGAAACGATTTGGTCGAGATCAATATCTTCTTTGATGATGGCAAGGATCGATATCATGGTTTCCTTAGCCGCTTGATAAGCTTCTTCTTCCGTGACGCTGGAGCCTACCTCACCCTGCAATTCACTGACCCTGGCTGAAATAAACAATAGATCGCCAGAGCGTTTACATCCCAGGTAATTTGCCACTGGAGTTTTTGGAGGCGGTAGTTCGATGCCAAGGGCATTTAATCGGTATTCAATATCACTCATGGTTTTAAGTCACCCTAATTC
>JBPCUG010000636.1:0-8928 GCA_051011275.1 Cyclobacteriaceae bacterium
TAGGCCCGATATTCATTACTATGGGATTGATCCTGTTCGCCAAATCTCTTGACTTATTTATCAAAATTGGGAATGGCACTTTGGCTCCATGGCATCCCACAAAGAATATTGTGGTGAAAGGACTTTACCGTTTCGTTCGCAATCCTATGATCATTGGTGTGAACTTGATTCTTACGGGTGAAGCTTTCATTTTCAGATCCGGCAACCTTTTGATCTTTATGTTTTTCTTTGTTGCTCTTAATCACTTTTATTTCGTTTTCAAGGAAGAGCCTGATTTGGTGAAAAGATTTGGAGAGGAGTATCAAGAATATTGCCGGCAGGTACCAAGATGGATCCCTAGACTGAAGGGCTGGAGACCCGAAGAACGCTCTGAGATTTAACTTTTCGTCCCTCTTCTCAAGAGCCAAACCCCAACTGAAAGTATCAAAATCCCTATAGCGCCAACTATCCAGGCTCCGGTATTGGCCAATGTGCCCAATACAAGTACCAACAAACCAGTTATTGAAGTAGAAATACCTAAAACCTTAATTGCAAAGTAGTTCTGACTTGATAGTAGTGCTTTTGAAATTGCCCTCTTTTCCTGGATGGGCATTGCCAAAGATGTATACTTAGAGCGCCGGTTAAAAAATTCAAATGTTGCTAAAATTAGCAAAGGAGTTACTACACCAACCAACATTTCCTCAGCCCGGTTTAGTCCGAAGTCCAATAGCCAAGGGCTGACAAACTTGAAAAATAAATTAATAGCCAAACTGACAAGTGTAGCGGTTAAGATTGACTTGGAGTTTTGGCGGTTTGAAAATAATGACCAAATCGGCGGAGCAAACAACGGAGCTCCTGTAATAGCCCCAACACTTAATACGACCTCAACAATACCTCCAAGACGAGGGACCATCAAAGCCACTCCAATAGTAATCAAACCAAAAAATACCGTGGAAATACGGGCCACCAGCATGAGGTTTGGTTTGGCTGGTTTCTTGGTAGCCTTAAAAATATCATTAGTAAAGACTGCGGCTTGCATATTCAGCGTGGTATTCACTGAGCTGGCTGTGGCAAAGATCATCCCTCCTAACATTAGCCCAAGCATACCCGTAGGTAACACTTGCTTGCACATTAGCATGAAGGCGCCTTCATTTTCAAGCCCTCCTAAACCTCCATCCAAGGTTCGATATATCATTGGAGGCAACATCCACAAAATCGGGCTTATCAAGTATAAAGCTCCGAACAACCAACCTACCTTTTTTGCATCCTTTGCATTTGCCACACTGGTATAACGTTGAACATAAGCCCAATTTCCCCCTATGTAGATAGCGTTATAGAAGAGGAACGCAACAAGAAACCAAAAGGTATATTCACCATTAATGAAGGCAAAAAAATCATCAGGTACTTGGTTAAGGAAGGAATTTATACCTCCTGTTTTGTCAAAAGCAAGTGGAACCACTATTAACACCGCCGCAAATAATATGATAAACTGCAAAACATCCGTTATAATCACAGCCCATAGCCCTCCAGCAGTAGTATAGACAATGATCAGACAGCCTAGTATCAAGATCGATAGCTCAATTGACAATCCCGAGGAGACGTTGAAAAGTTTAGCCACCGGATAAAGAAAAGCACCGGTGGTAACAAAGCTTAACACGAGAAATATGTAACTATAAAATTTTTCCAACCCAGAGCCAAACCGATTGCCAATATATTCCCCTACGGTAAGCACACCTGCCCTACGCCATTTCGGCGCAATATAAAAGCCTATAAAAAACCCGCCGAGAGCCATCATCCATTGGATAGTAATAGCCACCCAACCAAGGTCATAGGCAATAGATCCCCACACAACAAAGGTGCCAGCAGAAAAGAAACTCATGAACAGTGAAAGGCCGCTGAGCCACCAGGGCAAACTTCCACCGGCAGCAAAATAGGATTTCATATTGGCTCCGGAGCGTGTAAAGGCAAGTCCAACTACCAGGATCATTATGGTAAACAAAAGAATTACGAAATAATCCAGTCTTTGCATGGAGCTTATTGTGGTGGATAACAGCTAACGGAAAACAAACTTGCCGGCACGCTTGTAGATGGCTTCACTAGTTGTATCACCAGTTTGTTGGTGGTAATAGGTGTGCTAAACTCAATTACATTCCTTGTTTGATAGTTTCCATCCTTTTGATAAACTATTTGCCCCTCCTGATCAAGGATCTTGTAGTCCCGGATCACAAAAGGCATTATATTTTCGGCATGACCTAGAAGGGATGACTCCATCGCATAATCCCAATCCGTATCAAAGCTTAGTACAATCGATCCAATGTTTTGAGGTGCATCCCATTCGATAGTTAAATCAGGATTGGTCTCATTTAAGTCCGCTACCCAGGCATTTGGTCGGATATATGGTCGCTGAAAACCATTAACTATATTCTCCTCTCCAAAACAAGTCAGTGGCGGTTCAATATTCATGGCAATATTCTGACCTCCTGGTCGCCGAATAGGCACCCAAAACTCAAAAGATTCAAATCCCAAGCCGGGTTCAGGGTCTTGGCGACCAAAATTCGAAACCGCTTTATTGTGTTTGTTAAAAACACTTACTACACCAGTTATACGTGTCTTAGTGCATTGAATCGATACCTCTTCCTGTTGATGAAAGCAGATAAAGACATAAATCTCCTGTTGCAAGTCGACGTCAAATTCCAAACTAATCTTTTGCTCTCCGGGAACCAAGTCAAAAGTCTTCACTCCAAGAGTAACATCTGGGGTATAGTTATACTGCTTTTCACTGCAGCGCAATGTCACTGTAAGGCTACAGGCATTTTTAGCAGAAACTAAAAATTGAATTCTCGGGACGCGCCCACTGCTCAATGGTAACAGTTGTGCCACACTATAGTCGAGAGGCATCCATTCTCCATCGAAAGGTAGTTCTGACAATTGAAGTCTCTTGCTAGCAATTATGCGCTGGCTCTTTCTTACTAGATCTTTGTCATCCTCTAAGGCCACATGTGGTATATGTTGGCCTGACCTCAACAGCTCTTGTTGTAGTAACTTTATGTAATTCTCTTTTGTAATATCTACCGGATCCAAGCCTTTATGGGCTGCTAAAGCAGCAGCCACTCCCACAGCCTGGGCGTTATGGGCACAAGTAGCCATTACCCGAGTAGAGCCAAAAGCCACATGAGAAGCACTAATGATCCTGCCAGCCAAGAACAGATTGGAAATATTCTTGCTGATCATACAACGATAAGGAATTTCGTAGATCCCTTTGCTATGCCATTGATTGCAACCCGGCTTTTCGCTGAAGATCCCATCCGCCGGGTGGAGGTCAATAGCCCATCCCCCATGGCCAACCGTATCATAAAAACTTTGCTGCCCCACAATGTCAGATTGCTTAAGGATATAATGTCCTTCAAAGCGCCTGCTTTCACGTTTTCCAGGAATCTGGCCAACCCATTCCAGGGTCATATTTTCGGCCTCAGGGAATTCACCGGAGTTTTTGATATGGTTCCAGACACCATAAATAACTTTCCACAGTTCCCACTTGATCACTTCGGTATCATGCACAGTGTCAAGTCTCCCTCCATACTCAATCCACCAAAGCCAGCAGCCATGCTCCTCAACGTTAAATTTGCGATAGCGCGGAATTTTGGTGATGTCTTTCAGAGCATAATCAGGAGCTACAAAACGCACCGGCCGGCCTTGGTCCCTGGTCATAAAATACATAGAGTGCCCCAACAGCTCTCCGTATTCTTTGTCTGGAGCAAAAGGCTCATCAAATTCTTCAGCTGCTTCAGCTCCCATTCGAAAGGCTGCACCTGCTTGAAAACCTACAATACCATCACCGCTTGCGTCGCAAAAGAGTGGGGCTTGCACATCATACATCGTACTATTCTGACTACAAAATCCCAGGACACTAGAAATACGATCAGGATTGGATTTTAGGGTCTCAAATACCGAAGTATTCAAGAGAAGAGCAATGTTGGATTCACAGGTTACTTTTTCCAAGAGGATGGTATCAAAAATGATGGTATTCCCCTCTGGGTTGCGATAAGTGTTCTCAACTAAAATTTCATCGATTACGCCGCCCTCACGAGCCCAGCGATTATTATTGCCCATATGAGAAGTGGCCCCCAGGATCCAAAGTCGTACTTCGCTAGAGGCATTCCCTCCTAACACTGGCCGGTCTTGTATGAGAACTACCCTGATACCCTGGCGTGCAGCTGTAATAGCGCAACAAGTACCAGCCATGCCGCCTCCGATCACTACCAGATCAGTGGTTAGTTCAACCTTCTTTAAATTTCGATGATCTTTTGGTGGATCAATTTTCATTTCCTTTGGATGGGCTAACAAGAGTTGGCATATTAAAGAAAATCACTCTATTTTCCACAGTGTTTTAGGATAGGCGCGAACATTACTTTTCAGAAAACCCTCTCTCTTTTACTAGGTTGAAATTGATTCACTGACTTTATAGGTATTATATCGTATATTTCTAGTGCCAAAAAAGAACGCCATTATATATGAGTTATCTAACCCAGGAGCAGATTGAATTATACCATGAGAATGGGTTTTTATGCATCCGCAATTACCTGGTCCAATCGGAAGTCTCAGAAATGCGTTCCCAAATTGAAAGGATAGTTGCTGATTTCGATATGGAAGAAGTTTCGATCTTTAGCACTGTAGAACAAACCAAAACCTCCGATACTTATTTTATCGACAGCGGAGATAAGGTCAGATGTTTTTTTGAAGAAGATGCATTTGACTCCAATGGGACTCTAAAAGGCAAGAAGGAAATGTCGATCAATAAAGTAGGTCATGCACTTCACGATCTGGATCCGGAGTTTCAAAAGATATCCTACAAGCAAGAAATGATGGATATGACCACTGAACTGGGAATGCAAAGTCCTATGATCGTCCAAAGTCAATACATTTTCAAGCAACCACATATAGGAGGTAAAGTAGTCGCTCACCAAGACAGCACCTTCATCTATACCGATCCTCTTTCTTGTGTTGGATTTTGGATGGCACTTGAAGATGCTACCATCGAAAACGGCTGCCTCATGGCAATACCCGGCTCACACCGTAAAGGCATTGGCACCAGAAGATTTGTCCGCTCTCGTGACGGACAAAGCACCACCTTTATTGGCAAGGAAAATCAATGGGATCTAAGCAGCATGGTGCCAATAGAAGCCAAGAGCGGCACACTGGTACTTCTGCATGGCTCTTGTGTTCACATGAGTCTTGAAAATCGGTCTAACCACACCCGACACGCCTATATTCTCCATGCGGTTGATGGGCGGGCGATATGGCCTGCCAGCAACTGGTTGCAACGACCGAGTGATCATCCTTTCCGTCATTTGAACCAAGTGATAAATGCATAATAGAAGATCACCTTGCCTAAGTTTTTTTCTAGGGCTACTAATATTCTTTACCTCTGCCAAACTATTGGCACAAAAAGGTACTGAGGCTAATCATATCAGAGAAGTAACACTGCTTTTTACTAACGACTTTGAAAGTGCTTTCGATCCCATTCCCGCTTATTGGAGAGACGATATAGAATACCTTGGGGGAGCAGCAGAATTGACCACCATGATCGATAGCATTCGTCAGTCTGAATCGCTTGTTTACTTGTTTGACGCCGGTGATATGTTTACTGGAACGTTATCCAATCGCACCCAAGGGGAATTGCTAATGGAAATGATGATCACCATGAAATATGACGCCATGGCCATTGGCAACCATGAGTTTGACTACGGTTGGAGAAATTTCAGGGATCAGATGAATAGGGTACCTTTCCCAGTTTTAGGAGCAAACATATTTTACAAGGGGACCAATATCCCATTTGCCCAGCCTTATGCGGTCATTGAAAAAGATGGTTTCAGAATCGGGGTAATAGGGATCATCGGACAGGATGCAAGAAGTGTTGTGATTGCTAGCAATGTTGACTCACTTGATTTCACCGCACCCAAAGAAGCAGTAGCTAAGGCAGTGCACATGTTGGAACCGGAGGTAGATGTAATAGTACTACTTACACACCAGGGGAAAACCGGCCCTATGCAAACCGACCAGGAAGCTCATCCCGAAGTTTGGCGAGATTTCGATGCTGATATAAAGCTTTCGGGGGCAGTGAAAAATATAGACGTGCATTTCGCCGGTCATGCACATCGTGGTATTGAAGAACCTTTTGTTCATCCTAAGACTGGTACCGTTATTATGCAAACTTATGGCCATGCTACCAGGTTAGGGTATTTGAAACTTGAAGTAGATACAAAAATGAACGAAGTTATTTCCCATCAAGGTGGGCTGCTTTTGGTAGAAAGTAAAAAATATGCTCCCAACCCTACCATGAAGGAAAAGATTGAAGATTACAGGGCCAGATTTCCTGAACTACAGGAGGTGATTTGCCGGAGTAATGCTCGGTTAGTAAGAAAGTACAATGAAGAGTCTGATCTTGGAAACCTTTTTACTGATATATTACGGGAAACAACCGGTACCGATCTTGCCTTCTTCAATTCCGGTGGGCTCCGTGCAGACTTACCGGAAGGAGATATTACAATAGCGGATATGTTAGATGCCTTTCCTTTTCAAGACAAAATCTGGAAATTGGAAATGACTGGTGGACAGATCAAAGAATTATTGGAACAGAGTTTCACACTTGAGAGGGGCATTCTGCAAAGCTCCGGTTTGGTAGCCCGCTATGATCTGTCTCTTCCGTTTGGGCAAAGATTGGTATCACTACATGTAAACGATGAACCGGTTAAAGACGATCAGCTATTTTCAGTGTCGACCATAGGGGTGATTGCAGAGGGTGGAGATAACTATAAAACCTTTACCCAGGCCAAGGTGCTAGAGGATAGTGGACCTTTTTACGGCCAGGTTTTAGAAGCAGCACTCAAGGATAAAAAATTAGTTGACATTCCCACCAAAGGGCGTCTCATTAGAAATGACTAGAAGATATTTGTCTAACAAACCTATTATTCATTAAGTATACTAGTTCAAAAAAATGATCACGAACCTTCAGTCGCTGCTCTTGTTTATCACTATGTTTCTTGGGGCATGCAACAGAACGCCACCACCACCTCCCCCTCATCCAACAGCACCCAAAATCATCCCTCAAGTAGTTTCACTGGAAACCCAAGAAGGTGTTTTTGAAATCACAGAAAAAACCGTGGTTGGAGTACAAAATGAAAATCAGCTAGAAATAGCAGCCCTATTCTTCAGTCATTTTAAAACTATTGCCGGATGGGAACCAACAATGATGGTTGGTGACGGAGACATCCGATTTGAGATCGCGGACGATCTTGCAAATGAGGCTTATAAACTGGACATTACATCTGAACGGATTAGTATTCTCTCTGCCAGCGAGGCTGGTTTCTTTTACGCCTTGCAGACCCTTAGGCAGTTACTACCTACTGCTTTTTCTTCAAAAAGTTTACAGCAAGACACACGATGGGTGGTGCCGCTGGTAAGCATCATGGATCAACCACGGTTTGCCTGGCGTGGATTCATGCTGGATGTTTCCCGTCATTTTTTTGAAAAGGAATACATCAAAGAAGTGCTAGATCAAATGGCTTATCTAAAACTGAATACCTTTCACTGGCATTTGACTGACGATCAAGGCTGGCGTATCGAAATAAAAAAATATCCTAAGCTGACTGAGGTTGGCGCCTGGCGGGTAAATCACAATGATCATGACGAGAACAATAACAACTGGTGGGGTCGACCAAAGCAAAAGCCAGGGGAAAAAGCAACTTATGGTGGCTACTATACCCAGGATGACATAAATGAGATTATTGCTTATGCTCAAGAAAGACAAATTACTATCATCCCAGAGATAGATATTCCCGGCCACTCGCTGGCAGCTATAGCCGCGCATCCTGAAATTGCCTGTCATCCTGGCCCTTATTATGTTGCAACTGGTGGTGTCTTTAGGGATAATACACTCTGCCCGGGAAAGGAGGTCACCTTTGAATTTGTTGAGAATGTGCTGAACGAGGTAATGGACCTTTTCCCTAATCAATATATTCACATAGGTGGTGATGAGTGTAGCAAAGAAGCATGGAAAAGGGATCAAGATTGTCAAAATAGAATGAAGGCTGAAGGCCTGAAGAATGAAAAGGAGCTGCAAAGCTACTTTGTAAAAAGGGTGGAAAAGATGATAAATGCTAAGGGCAAGATCATGATCGGTTGGGATGAGATTTTAGAAGGCGGATTAGCACCCAATGCCACGGTTATGTCCTGGCGTGGTGAAGATGGTGGTATCGCCGCTGCCAGTGCCGGACATGATGTGATCATGACACCTAGCAAATTTTCCTATCTCGATCTTAAGCAAGGGCATACGGACCTGGAACCCAATTTTGGTTACTCTCAGTGTCTATTATCTACCTGCTACAATTACAATCCCATCCCTGAAAGTTTAAGCGAGCAATCACATCATATCTTAGGTATTGAGGGCAACCTTTGGAGCGAATCCTTACCTGATTGGGATAAGGCTACTTACATGACCTTTCCCAGGTTATTTGCTGTAGCCGAAAATGCCTGGTCAACGCAAAGTTCCGAAGATTGGGATGATTTCATTGATCGTCTATATCCGCAACTGGATCGATTGCAGCAACAAAAAATCAGATATGCTACTAGCGCTTTTAATGTCTGGATTGACCATACCAGTAATGGGGAAACCATCACTATTGATTTACATACAGAAGCCAATGGCTTGGAGATCAAATATACTTTGGATGGTCAGGAGCCAACTATTACTTCCAACCCATACACTGGACCTTTTGAACTGAAAACCACCGCCAATGTTAAGGCCAGAGCATTTAGAAGCGGTGGTGCACCAGCCGGGAAAATAACCCAAAAGAAATTTTTTGTTCATAAAGGAAAAAGTGCAAAAGTGGTCTACCACACTGGCTATCAGCAGGGAAAAAAAGCTGGTGGCGAAAAGGCTTTAGTAGATCT
>JBPCUG010000637.1:0-5151 GCA_051011275.1 Cyclobacteriaceae bacterium
CAGAATACCTTGCTAGAGACCGATTTTGAAAGCCAGCAATTTATTATGGAGGTGGTTAAAAGTTACCCGTTCCGATTTAAGAAAAGTGATACCAAGGACGTGCCCAAACAGCGTTTAGCAGGTTAAAAGAAATGAGTTTATTGAAATCATCATGATTATGAAAAAAAACTGGAACATCCCCCGCCGTAGAATGTTGAAAGGTATGGGAGCGTGCATAGCCCTCCCGTTTTTGGAAGCCATGGTGCCCTCCAGCGTGTTAGCCAATCCGAAAATAAACGCACCCAAACGAGCAGTGTTCCTGTTCTCTCCCAACGGGGTTTGCCCGGGCAAGTGGGCTCCTACGGGGATTGGTAGCAATTTTACTATGTCACCGATCCTGAAGCCATTGGAGAACTTTCAACAGGACTTACTGGTATTACAGCAGCTGATGAATAAACACTCGACCACTGGTGTAGAAGGGCATTATACCAAAACTGGCAACTTCCTTTCGTCTATGGAAATTGCTCGTACTATTGGTGCCAATATCAATGTAGGGGGCCCCTCTATCGACCAGCAGATCGCCAAAAAAGTTGGAGGGGAAACCATTATACCATCATTAGTTTACGGGGTAGATCGCATGAAAAGCGGGGTTTGCACCAGCACCGGCATTACCCGGTTGTATGGATCGTACATTTCTTGGGAAACTGCTACTAAGCCAAGTGCCAAAGAAATTAATCCCAGGTTTGCCTTCGACCGTATGTTCAGAACCGTAGTACCGAATAAAAATGCTAAGCTAGAAAACCCTTTAAAGGCCAGCATCCTGGATGCGGTAAAGGAAGATGCCAAAAACTTGCAAAAGAATTTAGGCATCGCGGACCAGAATAAACTTGAGGAGTACCTGGCATCTATTCGCTCAGTGGAAATGCGTCTGGAAAACAAGGGACAAATGAAAGATTTTGAATCCGGGATTAGTGCCAGCATGCTGAAGGATTTGAAACTGATGAACATACGCATCGATGAGTATATCGACTTGGAAGAAGGAGTGGACATTACGGAAAAGGTGCGATTGATGTTGGACATTATGGCCCTTGGATTATGGAGCGACGCCAGCCGCGTGGGTACCTTTATGTTTGGCAATGCCGCCAGTAACAGGAATTTTGGCTTCTTGGAAGGAGTAAGGGACAGTTTTCATGCGGTATCACACCACCAGAACGATACCCGCCGTATGCTGCAGTATCAATTGATCAATACTTGGCATATGGAGCAGTTGGCTTATTTTCTAAACAAACTAAAATCAATTCCCGAAGGAGAAGGTACTATGCTGGATCACTCCATGGTGATGTACGGCTCCGGCTTGCGTGATGGTAACCGGCATGCAGAGGAAAACTTGCCCGTTTTGTTGGCTGGTATGGGCGGTGGGCAAATAAAGCCAGGCAGGCATATTATCTTTAAGGAAGAAACCCCGCTAGCTAATCTATATCAAACCATGGCTCAGATCATGGGGGTGGATGCAGACGGATTTGCCGATGGCACGGGAGTTTTGTCGGAGATTTACGGGTGACAGCTAAACTGCAATGATTCTTTTTTTTAAAGAATTAGTAATCGGGTCCCACAATCCTCCACTTTTGCCTTTTGCTCTAACTTTTGTCCGTTTACTTGGTAAATCAAAGGAAGATATACATCCACAAGATGTAAATACGGATTAAGAATTTCTGCGGATCAATCGCAACTTTATAGTGTCCAACCGGTCCATTAAACGGATGGAGCCATATTTTAACAATCGTATGTTATTGCAATTGGAGCCAGCTTGTTCGCAGGATTTCCTTGTTAGTAGGAGTTATTTAAGGGATTTTAAGAAATGGATTGAATTGTAAACCGGGGAGTTTGTTGAGTTGGTAACAAACGCCAAGGTTCATGTACAAATCATTTAAAAACACACCGAATTGGCTTAATTTAGGTTGTGCATCAGTAAGATTTTCGAATCACTTGCAACAGAGCCAGGGGCGTTTTGATCTTATTCTTGTAATTTTCTCTGTAGTTGTAGTAATGTTCATTGAATTCATTTTCATACAAAATAGCTTGATTACCACTGGGATCCTTGAAATTGTGGCCAAATGAATTCCCTTGTAACGATCGATACCCGTAATGGAAATTATAATACTCTACATAGTTGGCCAAATAGGGAACCTGATATTTCACGTGTCCTAGCTCATGAGCCAAAAACCATAGGGATTTTTTCCCGATGGCGATTCTGACCGATACAGTATAAGGCCCATACTCCGAATGGTAGGCGCTAATATCTTCTTTTCCCTGAGCAATATTGGTAGTACCGGCTGCTTTAACCTTCATTTCCACTTCTAACATGAACTTTATATAAACATCCGTGGGTCTCCCTTTACTATCTTTGATGGTATCAATTTCATTATACAAGTCCGGTGCAATACTGCGGAACTGTTCAAGGAGTCTTTCGGTCAGTTCGTAATATGTACAATACTCCTCTAGCCAATTGATTGTGGCTTTTATTCGGGCTTTTTGAAAGATACCCATTTTTTTGGAGGGCTGTTTTTCACTACGGTATTCCTCCATACTGGCCTTTAAATAAGAAAGCGATTGTCGGGCTTCCTTGATTTCAACTCCATAACCATTCTTAATTTTTCCCAATAGATTCTGCTGTACAATGAGACATAGCGTGAAGAGCATGATATACTTTTTCATGGCAATCAGTATTTAGGTGAAATGTTTGATTATCAGATACTTCCTGTTAGGAAGTGTCAATCAGGTGGGCCCACCTAAAAACACTGATCAGTGTCTGCCTTGAAAATCTGAATTTTTGTTTTCTTGTTCAGATCATGACCAACACAGATATAATTATACAGAGATTGCCTACATGAAACTTCTGCTTATGTCACTTTGCACTTCAATTATCTAACCTGTAGAATGGGAGTTATTGGTATTTGGAGAGGCTTCAGGAAGGAGGTATCAACTATTTAACATTTACCAGCGCATATATAACATAAGGAGTACAATGTCAGATACTACCCGTTAGATAGCGAATTCCGGGTTGTCACAAAATGAAAAAGCCTAATGTAGGAGTTTATAGGAAAAACCTATTTTACCGTCGGGGCCGCTGCTGCATACTGCCCTGGTGTCATGCCAAACTGGTCTTTGAAACACTTGTTGAAATAGGAGAGACTATTGAAGCCTACATTATAGGCAATCTGGGTGACCTGGTCACTTTTCTTCTGTAACATGGCTGCTGCCCGCTTGAGTCGGATTGTACGTAAAAACTGGCTGGGGGTCTGCCCACTTAGTGCTTTGATCTTCCGGTAAAAGTGCATATGACTGTACCCCGCCTGTTGGCTCAATGCCTCTATGCTGAAGTTTTCATCCGCCATATGCTCTTCAATGATATCCAGCACTTTAGCCAGGAATTGCTCATCCAAAGAGGTTATTGAGATGTGCCTGGGTTCCAGGGTGATGTCCCGGCTAAAACGTTCCCGCATCTTTCGTCTTTCTGCAATACGGTTTCTGACAATCAGTTGCAGCTCTTCTTCATCAAAAGGTTTGGACAGGTAATCATCTGCTCCGGTCTGTAATCCGGTCAGCTTGCTTCGGCGGTCAGCTTTGGCGGTGAGTAGGACCACCGGGATATGGGAGGTCAGCTCATCGGTTTTGATCTTTTCACATAATGCGTAGCCGTCCATCTCCGGCATCATCACGTCGCTGATGATCAAATCCGGGAGGAGTTCTTGGCTCATTTCCAAACCCACCACTCCATGTTCGGCCTCCTGTACTTGATACTGATCACCGATGGATGTCCGAATAAACTTTCTCATTTCCTGATGATCCTCCACTATTAACACCAACGGTTTTTCTACCACCTGCTCACTATCTTTCTCCAGGAGGGTGTCTGATGTATGGGCTACTAACTCCGAAGGGTGCATTCTTGCCTCGACGGACTCTATTGCCTCTTCTGGTAAAGGCAATTCCTGGATAATATCTTCTTCGTTCAGATGGTCTTTACCCAACGGCAGTAAAAGGGTAAAAGTGGTAACCTGACCTCGAACGCTTTTTACTTTGATTTCACCATGATGTAATTCGACCAGTTCTTTCGTTAGGGCTAGCCCGATGCCTGTACCTTCTTGTTCCCGGGTGAGGGAAGCATCCACCTGATAGAAGCGGTCAAAGATCTTTTTAATTTCTTTAGGGGGTATCCCTTTTCCAGAATCAGCCACTTTGATCTGCATCCATTCTTTAGTGCCCTTGGTGATTGGTTGCATCTTTACTTTGACTGATCCTTCTTCTGGAGTGAACTTGAATGCATTTGAAAGCAGATTATTGATGATCTTCTCGAGTTTATCCCGATCAAAGTAAACTCCTACTTTTTCTTCCGGCAGATCAATAGTAAAACTGATATTTTTGGAATCGGCTAGAGAGGAGAAAGCATTGGCCTGGTTCCTGACAAAGCTCACGATATCACTTTTTACCGCTTCTAGTTTAAGCTTGCCCGCCTCCAATTTGGAGAGGTCTAATAACTGGTTAACCAGGCGTAACAATCGTTGCGCATTGCGCTGAATGCCGGCGAGGTTGTTTTGATCATGTTGATTGGTCTGCTTATCGATCAGCTTTTTGACAGGCCCCAGGATGAGGGTAAGTGGGTTACGGAATTCATGGGAAATATTAGCGAAGAAGCGGGACTTAAGCTGGTCCAATTCACTGAGATATTCCGCACGATGTTTGAGTTTTACCCTCTTGATCTCATAGCTTCTCCAGTATAGGAACACCCCAATAAATACAAGGGCATATAATGCATAGGCCCACCAGGTCTGCCACCAAGGTGGGAGGACAATGATGCTTAAGCTCTTACCCGCTTCATTCCATAGTCCGTCGTTGTTGGAACCGGTTACCCGGAAAGTATATTCGCCCGGACTGATGTTCGTATAGCGGGCGATGCGGTTACTGGCCGAGGTCTCGATCCAGTCTTCTTCATAGGGTTCTAGTTTGTACTTGTAAAGATTGCTCTCAGGGTT
The DNA here is from genome assembly GCA_051011275.1 of Cyclobacteriaceae bacterium. Classification (GTDB taxonomy): domain Bacteria; phylum Bacteroidota; class Bacteroidia; order Cytophagales; family Cyclobacteriaceae; genus JBPCUG01. The sequence continues at coordinate 5,010 of JBPCUG010000637.1, forward strand.
CACAAAATTTAAAGCCGCAAACTCCAAGGAGAAATCGTTTTGCCGGTAGGTGAGTTCCAACCTATCCAAATAAGAGATGGCGTTCGCCAGGGGTGTTTTCCACAAAGACAAATCGCGATAGCTTCCTTGCACTGCTACCTGC
>JBPCUG010000638.1:0-3329 GCA_051011275.1 Cyclobacteriaceae bacterium
CCGAGGATTGGATAGGTCTAATGGAAACAGCCATTATTGGGCCGCCTATTGGTAATACTCAGCCAAATCCAGCAGCTCCACATTGCGAAATTCCACCGGATGGCTTTCGCTTTGCAAACTGATATAGCCTTGCCTAAGGATGGTGCCATCTATTTTAGCCTCAGGATGGTGCTTGTTAACTACCCCTCCTCCTACTTGAGGTTTGGCATAGGTCATCACTGTGTCTCCATCTACTACGTGTTGGATCAATGATTCGCCTAGCACAACTATTTCCACGCTTACCCATTGGTCACCATGATAGGTTTGGGAGCTGGAGTTAATACAATGATCGGTTACTAATTGGCCATCGATCTCGACATGGGTCCCGGGAGAGCACATGTTAGCTGTAGTGCGATCGTCAGTCCCATTACCACCTAGTAATTGGATCTCAACTGAAATCGGGAAGTCTTGATCTTTTGCCATGCTCTCCGGCGATTGGCCGTGCACCATAATGCCGCTATTGCGAAAAGCCCATCCTTCACCACCCGTCGCCTGCTCTCCTGTGAACCTGTATTCTAACCTGAGCCTATAATGGGAGAAGGGGTCCTTATAAAATATGTGACCGTACTGTCCATCAAAGTTTTCGTATTGGTCATAGGCAGTTTTCATGACACCGTCTTCTACTCGAAATGTGTTGCCGAAGTTTTCCCCAAGCTCATGGCCGGCGATCTTGACTGTCCAGCCTTCAAGGTCCCTTCCATTGAAAAGAGGGATCCAGTTTTCATGAACAGCAGTCGATGTTGCTACAACGCTATCGTTTAGTCGTTCCCCGGCAATGCTATCGGTATTAGAAGTTTGACTGCAAGAAAACGACAATAGAAATATCAGGATGAACAGAAATGATCTCACGCCTATTAAAAACAAAAAGGTACAAAACTTTTTATAGCTATTAGAACTGTATCGAATAGCATGGCCTAACCAACTATTTTAGATAGATCGCAATCCTGCCCCCAGAAACAGCTCGGTCTGCCTACTGATCAACGATTGTGGCGAATAGTCTACCGCAACTGGTACTTGGGAGGAAGCAAATTTATGTACTGTAAAATGTGACAGTTCAAACCTACCGGAACCATTGGCCAAGACACTTGCGGTCAATGTTGCGGAGCCCAAACCTCCCAAACCAATAGTACCCCCCGCTCCTAATTGTCCTTGTAACTTATCGATCCCAATAGTCAAAAAGCGACTGGAAACATCGAATTTTAAAATGTCCTGAAGAAAAAATTCAAAGGCAAAGTTCAAGAGCTGGCTGAGTATGGTAAGAAACATCACTATAAATGGACCCATAACTACGCTTAGAACAGCCCCTAAAATACTATCAATGCTTACAGAACCTCTTGGCTTTAACTCATAAGCGAAATCAACCCATGACACCTGCGTACCAACATCCGTCTTTACCTCGGCATCAAGATCAAGAGTAGCAGAGACCCGGATGGTCACTTTTTTCTTTTTCCCAAACAGCCGTCCAAAAAAACCACCTTTCCTAGCTCTTACCCTGGCTGCGGCTTCTGCGTCCATACCTACAAATGATTGACTATTTCTAGGATTCTCAAATCGGACACCAATGCTTGTTACTGCAAAGTTAATACCCCCGCTGGCTATATTGCGAACCAACCCAAGTAGGTCGGTAACTAAAACGGTGGTTAGTGCCTGATTTATCAGCCTTTGATTCACTACCGCTCCAATGTTCATATTGGGGTCCAAAATGTCTTGAACTACACTTATGTCCCCCGGAATGTTATTCGCAGCTTCAAAATCTGCGGCTAAAAAAAGCCCCGTTTGATTTTGGGAGATCCCAACAAAAGGGGAGCCGTCAGCGATGCTTGAGGTAGTAGAGCGATCGAACAGTAGGCCCAATTGCGCAAACGCATCGGCAAACTGTAGTATGGGAATAGGTACCATGCCCAAAGGACTCAGAGCGGTCCTGATCCCTAATGAAATAAAATCAACTATAGTATTCAAAACGCTATTAAAATGGCTTAGTCCCCGAACGTCAATATCTATTTTCTGAAAGCCCAAGGATATTCCTACAGGTAGTCCGCCGGGTGTTGTAAAGATCGCTATCTGCAGGTCATTTAGTCTGACCGCTAGGGTATCCTGAAAATTGGTCCCTAATAAATTAAAAGTCAGTTCCGCCTCCACCTCAAACGAGGCTAGGGTATTACCCTGTTTAAACCTCTGATTAAAATCAATGGTATTAATTACCGGTATGCTGATATCTGATAGCTCTGCATCAATAGTAAATGCCAGCGTTCCAGAGCCAATGGTTTGACTAAATTTGGTTTTATTGTCCCGCTCCAGTTGTTTTAAAATGACATCAGTAATGACATCAAGTGCAGATGTTTCCACTTGTGCAACAATATCGAAATTTCCTGGTGTGAAGCCCATAGTTCTAAAGTTTATTCATCAGATCAGTAAACTCAAACCTATCTTCATCCTTGATCACTTGAACAGTGTCCGTTTGAACGCAGGGATCTTCCGGTTCTTTATCCACTTCAATCCGCACCTTTTTCAAACCCCGAAAACTATAACCCCATTGTAGACATGCCAGCACTTCATCGTTTGCCGGCAGATCCTTAGGCAATCCTTTACAGCTTACCATTTCCCGTTTTACAGCAGGATCCAAGGTCACATTAAGTAGCTGCTCGACGAAATAGATGGGGTGTACGAACCAGAGGATCCCATTTTTGCAGGATATATTGATGGTGCAATTAAGTAGATCAGCAAGGTCGTCATCATCTGACTCAGGGAAGAAGGTCTTTTCCTTGTTATAGACCACTACTGAAAAGGAATCAGAAACATCTTCTCTCAGCGGTTCCATTTCTACCACACATACATATGCCCATTCCTCCGCCTCGGTGGTGAAGCCGATCTCGACCTGCTCCACATCTAACAGTATGCGCCTCTTACTAATGCCTAAATATTCTTGAAATCGTTTTTTAAATCTCCCTGGCCGGTCCTCAGTTAGCCTTACTTTTGATGTTTTTCTTGTAAGATTGATATCAGGAGCTGGATAGGTGTCTAGATTTGGGGGGACCTCTAAGGCACCGTCTTTACAATCCCGAATGTAAACCTCTATTTTGTCCTTGGGAATAAATCTGAGATTAAACGATGGTTCCTTATTTAATGAGGAGGGAAACTCGAGATAGTACTTTGTCTCTGTTGCCGGTAGGGTGGAAAGATCACCCAGCAAAGTGACCATTTCGTCATCTGAGGTATGTACTACCCCGTTGCGCCGGATGTGCGCCTGGTATTGGACATATTTTCTCGCCATAGCTTTGTTGGTTAAGTGA
>JBPCUG010000639.1:0-3247 GCA_051011275.1 Cyclobacteriaceae bacterium
GTACCGGATTGGGTCTTTCTATCACAAAAAAACTGGTGGAACTGCATGGAGGTAAAATTAAGGTTGATTCGGAAGTGGGTCAGGGTACTACTTTTACTTTTACTTTACCTGTATCTAATGAAATGGCTGATCCTATTGAGGTTATGAAGGAAAAGGGAGTGGAGAAGATTGCTCATGCAAATGTGCTTTTATCTACGAATGGAAATGGGCAGGATGATATTAAAGTATTAATAGTAGATGATGAGCCCATTAATCAGCAGGTGCTGGCTAATCACCTTGCGTTTGATCGCTATCAGCTAACCGCAGCCCACAATGGACAAGAAGCATTAGAAGCTATCGAACGATCAGGTCACTTTGATCTTGTGCTGTTGGATATTATGATGCCAAAGATGTCAGGCTATGAAGTATGCCATAGAATTAGAGAAAAGTTTTCGCCAGCCGAACTTCCTGTGATCATGATAACGGCTAAGGACCAGGTATCAGATTTAGTGGAAGGGCTGTCATATGGAGCTAACGACTACATCACCAAACCGTTTTCTAAGAACGAGTTTCTAGCCCGGGTTAAGACCCATTTGAACTTACTTAAGATCAATAGTGCATATGGACGTTTTGTACCGCAAGAATTTTTTAAGGCCCTGGGCAAAGAAAGCATTTTAGAAGTGCAATTAGGAGACCAGGTACAAGGAGAAATCACCGTACTTTTTTCAGATATTCGATCATATTCTACCTTATCAGAAACCATGACCCCGCGACAAAATTTCAACTTTTTGAATAGTTATCTTAGAAGAGTGGGGCCGGTGATCCGTGACCACAATGGTTTTGTCAATCAATACTATGGGGATGGGACTATGGCCTTATTCCGCCACAGTGTACAAGATGCGGTTGAAGCTGCTATAGCGATACAAAAGGCAATTGCGGATTACAATACGCATCGCCAGAAAAAGGAACGCGAACCTATTAAGATTGGGGTGGGGTTACATACCGGTGATCTGATGCTGGGTGTGATTGGTGATGATCGACGCATGGATACGGGAGTGGTCTCCGATGCGGTCAATACTGCTGCGCGGATGGAAGGACTAACAAAGTTTTATGGTGCATCAGTTGTTCTCAGTGAGCAAGCACTGGATAAAATGGAGGATCCGGATAAATTTGACTACCGACCTTTGGGAAAGGTACAGGTAAAAGGAAAGCTCAATGCGATCAAGATCTATGAATTTTATGGGGGAGAACCACAAGCGGTTGTAGCGCGCAAGCGAAAAGCTCAAGGCGACTTTGAAGAGGGATTAAACCACTATTTCTCCAGACGATTCACCGATGCGGCCACGGCCTTTAAGCGGGTCTTACAAATCACTCCCGAAGACCTAGCGGCAGAGCTGTACCTTAAGAGATCTGCTGAGTTCATGGTAAATGGTGTTGCAGAAGATTGGACTGGGATAGAAGCCATGAGTAAAAAGTAAAGATGCCTCAAAAGCTAAATTGGTTATTTGATACCAAACGGTACCTTCAACCCAAGCGAAGTATTTCGACCAATATTATTGATCCCATTTACTTTCAACCTTGATAAGTGGTCGTAATAATTATGGTCCAACAAATTGTTAATAGTAAGATTCCAGTCTGCAATTTGGTTGCCTATCTTAAGCTGACTTCCAATTCCAATGTTTACTAGAGTGTACCCGGGAGTTATAGTTTCAAATTCAGAAATTCGACTTTGCCGAAAAGCCGTTTTTATACTGACTTGAAAAAAGGCGTTCGAGACATTTTCCCAATGATTGAACTCCGCCCGAATGACATTATTTAATTTATATGCTGGAATCAATGGAAGCTCCTCACCGTCGGTTCTTTGCGCATTAACCAAAGAGAACCCTGACTCGAAATGAAGCCAGTCTAAGGGATGAGGATGGATATGCAATGCAGATTCAAACCCTTTGAGGTTGGCGTCATCCTGGATAAAGTTATAAACCTGTTCACCTTCGATAAAACTGTTGGTAGGAGTGAGGAATATATAGTCACTAATGTAATTGTAGAAACCGGTAAGCACAAATGAGATATGCTTGGTTTGCCATTCTGCTCCCAGATCCACTTCGTAGTTGCGCTCATTTTGCAGATCAGGATTGCAAATTTCATATCGGTTGGTGCCTTCATGAGGGCCATTTGAGGCAAGCTCTGCTAGATTAGGCGCTCTGAATCCGGTAGCGAAATTTGCTCGTAGCAGCCACTCTTCCTTATGCTGATAAGTAGCTCCCAAAGCTCCGTTCAGGCTAGTAAAATTGCGATCAATAGATGGTACAAATCCTTGTTCTCCAAGTTCTCCTATTTGATTGGTCTGAATATGCCTTCGGTCAAAGCGCAAGCCCGTTTGTATGCTAAAGTCACTTAGGCTGTATTTCCCTAACACCAACCCTCCAAAATCATTAACCTCAGCGTCGGGAATAAGCACTTCTTCTCCGGAGTTAGAATTTTGCTGGCTCAATCCCTGGATGCCTAGAATAAAGGTCGACTTTTCGTTGGAAGGCAAATACCACTTAATGTCGTAACTAAAAGTGCTAAGCTGCATATCCAGCGCCGGCCCGTTCTCTGGAGGAGCATCTTCTTCGAACTCCTTCCGTTGGTTGCGGCTATAGCCTAGGTTGGCTTTCAGCCTTGAGTTGTTAATAAAAAAGGAAGTTTGATTGGAGAAAAGGTGCGAATCCAGCGCTTGATACGGACTCATTTCTTTGCGGGAAGTAGATTGCAAGGCTACCTCTTCGGGGATTCCAACCTCTGATCCAATAAACTGGTAATTGAAGTTGGTAATCATCCAATTGTAATTGAGTCCCAGATTTGCTTTGACCCCTGCGTCACTAAATCGGGAATTTGTGACTCGATTACCATTGCCCATTTTATAATCCGCGTGGGATTGTAAGCCGGCTCTAATACCATACCGTAGCTTGTTAGAAGCTCCCTTAAACCCTAGATTGGTATTATACCCTTGGGTGTTGGAAAACAATTTTAAATTGTAATCTCCCTGGATCTTTTCAGGAGCTGCCGGTCGCTCCTCGATCAAATGCAGGACTCCCCCCATTGCATCGGAGCCGTATAGCATGGAGGAAGGCCCCTTTATTATTTCAACCTTATCAATGCCCATCTCCATTAGGCCCAGTCCATGTTCATCGCCCCATTGTTGATTCTCTAGTCGAATCCCTTGTGTATAAACCAATACTCGGTTATAGCTTAGTCCCCGGATTACAGGTTTTCCGATATTTACTCC
>JBPCUG010000640.1:0-2746 GCA_051011275.1 Cyclobacteriaceae bacterium
GCTAAGATCACGCTTTCCACCTCGCTTAATCTCGACCTTACGGTAAATCCTGACTTCTCCCAAGTAGAGGTAGATCGGCAAGTAACCAATCTTGATCGCTTTGAATTGTTCTTTCCTGAACGACGCCAGTTCTTCCTGGAAAATAGCGACCAGTTTGCCAGCTTAGGTAGTGAAAATATCCGTCCATTTTTCTCTCGCAGGATTGGGCTAGACAGCCCGGTGAGGGCCGGCGCCAGATTGAGCGGCCAGCTAAGCGAAAAGTGGCGTATTGGTGTAATGAATATACAAACCGGCAATCGTGACTCCATTCCAGCCAGCAACTTCACCGTGGCTTCGGTGCGAAAGAAGATCTTTGCCCGGTCAAATATCGGCGCTTTTTTGGTCAATAAGCAAGTGACTGGCAACGGAGAAGAAGGTAATTATGCTGGCCCCAAATACAATCGGGTAGCTGGTGTCGATCTTAACCTGGCCAGTGCTGATAACCGTTGGACTGGGAAAGCTTTTTATCATCAGTCGCTCTACTCAGGTGCGTCCGGAGATGCTTTTGTCCTAGCTGGGGAAGCAACCTATAGCACACAACAATTCGAAGCCCAGTGGAAACATACGTATGTGGGATCGGATTATCGATCTGAAGTAGGTTTTGTACGGCGCACCGGTTTCCATCAAATAAATCCTTCGGTTGAATACAAGCTCTTTCCACCTTCAAACACCATCATTAGTCACGGCCCCGAGTTGCAGCTTGATCTATTTTACAAACCCGATTTTTCCTTGACCGACCGTGAAATAGATCTGGGTTATGAAATACGCTGGCTGAATCGAAGTGAACTATCGGTGGGTTTCGAGGAAGGGTTTGTCAAGCTGCAAGCGCCTTTTGATCCTACCAATTCCGGCGGTGACACTTTAGCCACCGGCAGTGAGTTTCATTGGACTGAAGTTAATTTGAGCTATGACTCAGACAGTCGCAAGGCATTCAACTATGAAATTGCCGCACGCTATGGCGGATTCTTTAACGGCACTAGATTGAGTTTAGGCGCTGAGGCAAACTACCGCGTACAACCTTATGGAAGCTTGGCCCTTGATGCTTCATTCAATCGCATTTCATTGCCCGAGCCTTTTAGAAGCGCTGATTTTTGGCTGATCGGTCCGAGATTGGATCTTACATTTACTGACAAACTCTTTTTCACCACGTTTGTGCAATACAACGAACAGGCAGATAATCTGAATGTGAACATGCGTTTTCAATGGCGGTTTGCTCCTGTATCGGATCTATTTATTGTCTATACTGATAACAGTTTTCCGGAAAACTTGCAGACTAAAAATAGGGCGCTAGTAGTAAAGTTGAGTTATTGGTTGAATTAGTGTTTGTTGGAAACTCGTTTTGCAAAGGACCATAAGTAAATAAATTTTTTCGAACATCAAGAACCTTTTCGGCGTTACAGCCCTTGATCCACCTCCTTAATAAATTGAATCACCCAATTAAATTATTGTCTTTGTTAGGTTACCCTTTCCAGTTTTTTAATTAAAGGATATGTTACTAGAATATTGTAAATTGGTATAAACCAGTTTAATATGGTCGGTAAGTGCCTGATTCTTTATAGAATAAAATTTTTTTTAGGGTATTGCAAAAATACCATGGTCCGTGCTTTCTTACTGAGTTCTTTAATCCTACTTTCTATCCTCGCTTATTCTCAATCCTCAGTTGATAGTTTGAAAACGCTGCTGCAAGCAAAAATCCCTGACACCACCAGGGTGCAAGTACTAAATGAGCTGGGATTAAAATATACTTATTCTTCAACCGACACCGCTTTGATCTTTGTAAAAGAAGCACTGTCAATTTCTGAAGAAATAGATTTTGCTCCGGGCAAGGCTCATGCCCATTATGTCATGATCTCGGTGTATAGACTCCTTGGGAAATACCCTGAGGCCCTAAAAAATGGTTTCGAGTCCTTAAAATTTTATGAGGAAACACAAGATAAACCGCACCTTGCAAGAACGCTCAATAATATAGGTAGCATTTACTTTAGAATAGAGGATTATGACAAGGCATTGAGCAACTATCAACAGTCGCTGAAAATCTGGGAAGGACTGAATAATGAGCGAAGTCAAGCGGTTCAGTTCGTGAATATCGGGAATGTCTACAAACTTAAAAACCAGCAGGATAAAGCCCTTGACTACTACCTTCAGGCATTGGCCATCAATCGTAGGCTCTCTACCAAGCTGCAAACTTCTGTTAATCTTGAAAATATAGGAAGCCTTTATATAAGCCAAAGTAAATACGATCTGGCACTACCATACTTCTTCGAATCGCTGGAGATCAGCCAAGAAATTAATGACCGGCAGGGTATTGCCTCCATTACTCGGTATATAGCTGAAGTGTACCATCAAACAGACCAAGCTCAAAAGTCTTTCGAGTATGCCGAGCGTAGCTTAAAGGTTGCGGCAAAAAACAAATTGAAAATCGAAGCAGCTGAGGCCAGTTTAATTTTAAGTGAGAATTATTCTAAGGCAGGAGATTACCGAAAGGCCTTAGAATTTTACCGCTTGCATACTACTTACAATGATAGTATTTATGACGCTGCCAAATTACGAGAATTGAGTTCGCTGGAAAGTAGTTACGAGATACAGCAAAAGGAGCAAGAGCTAAAGATCCAGGAGCAAACCATCGCCCTTTTAAACCAAGACAATAAAATTGATCGCATATGGCGAAATATATTGGCTGGTGGTTTGATTGTAATTGGACTATTAG
>JBPCUG010000641.1:0-5296 GCA_051011275.1 Cyclobacteriaceae bacterium
GACCAGCAGTTGCTTACGGTATTTCGGTGGGATGGCAATAAAAAACACAGTGAAGATCTTGACCCTAAGAAACCCCATATTTGGTCATCAGTAACTTTATACGACGAAGAAATGATAAAAGACCGCAATTTGTGGTTTGAGGAATGGTTGAAAGCAACCAGAGATAAAAACACTGAAAATGTGATGGCATTCCACCATTTTGGAGGAAAACAAAATACAGACTATAGCTACGTAATGAACCGGAACAATCAAGTGCAAACCTTGAGCATTACTAGTATCATAAAACAGGACCGATCTACTACTATGGTACACAAGGATCTGGTCAATCAGACTTTAAGTCAACAGCAAATTGAACTTTATCAGCAACAGATGGAATCGCATTAAGCATACCCCCTTTTTTATCAAGCTATTAAATTGGGAGTACTGGCCTTTCGGTGTAATCTACGCTCCGGCAATTCTATATTGGTTCTTCCTTTCCATAAAAACACGTTCCTTTTTCTTCTTCAGCGCTGCTAACCCCGGCATTAAAACAGGAGGTATGTTGGGAGAATCCAAAATCAATATCTTGAAAAAAGTACCACCGGTTTGGCTACCTAAGACCGTCTACCATTACAAGTGCAGTTCGTGGGCTGAAACCAAAGAAGCTTTGGTAAGTGCCCAAATGTCATTCCCAGTAATTGCAAAACCGGATATTGGGCAAAGAGGATTTTTAGTTGAAAAGATTACAAGTCTGCAAGCTTTGCAGAGTTACTTGTCTCAAAAAGAGCTTGATTTCATTATTCAAGAATTTATTGATTACCCAATAGAGCTTAGTATCATGTATCACAGGTTTCCCAACCAGGCACATGGAAGCATTACGTCAGCTACAATCAAGGAGTTTTTATCCGTGACCGGCGATGGGCATGCAACGATATGGCAACTGATCCAGGATAAGCCACGAGCAAAATTACAGCAGAAGGCACTGGCCAAAATGCCAGCCAAAATATTGGGGTCAAAACCCGGAAAAGGTAAAAAAGTGGAACTGGTCCCATTTGGCAATCACTGCCGGGGGGCCAGGTTTCTTAATGGCAATCATATGATAGATAACAAATTAGTAGAAGTTTTTGATCATCTTAGTCAGCAGTTACCCGGTATATATTTAGGTCGATTTGATCTGAAATGTCAAAGCTGGGATGACCTCAAAGCCGGCAAGAATTTTAAGATTCTGGAGATCAATGGCGTTGGTGCTGAGCCTGCACATATCTACGATCCCTCATATACATTTTGGCGAGCAATTAAGGATATCCATAAACAGTGGCGGATCATATACCGGCTAAGTATATTTAATCGAAAAGCAGGTGAGTCTTATATGTCCTTTATGGATGGGATGCGACAATGGGCGTTTCTTATCCGTTACAAAAAACTGACCCGTTCTTATATCCAGTAGTATTTCTTACTACAAATAGATTTTATTATATTTTAGTCCAATAGATCTCAAAATCTTCTGCTATGTGGGCCATTTTTGCCAGTATCTTTCTTATTCTTCTTGGCATCTATATTTTGATAGGTCTGCTATTCGCATTAGCATTTATTTTTAACGGTGTCACACGAATAGATGCGACCGCAAAAGGGGCCAGCTGGGGGTTTCGTTTGTTAATCTTTCCCGGGGCTGTAGCCTTATGGCCAGTACTTTTGAGAAAGTGGTCTAAGCAAAGAAGTACATGAATCTCTCGCTTAGAAAAAAACATCTTAGCATTTGGCTTATGCTGGCGCTGCTCCTGCCGCTGGCATTTATCTGGGCTTATATGGTTACACCTGAACATTCAACCAATCCTCTAACCTTAGTAGTTGATACGGACGAGCTTTTTTTGGTAAAGCATCTAGCAGATCAAGGCACCACTGGTAAACTGGAGATTAATATCCAACAGCCGCTCACTGCACCTTCTACTTTGGTATATATCACTGATCCTTCTAATCCCGATATTGGGAAGGCAATATTAATTGGGTCTTTGGGGCCAAAAGGAAGGTATCTCCTTAATTTACCGGCAACATTGCCTCGTGACCCAGTTATTTTATTTTACGATGCCATCAATAAGAAAGTGTATCACCAAATAGATTTTCTATAGCATGGGGGCAAATTATCAAGCAGTTTTATGGAACCGCCAGAAAAAGATCTATGATGGGATCATGATAGCAGTCATCGTAATCTACCTGGGCAGCTTCGTAGGTTTTAATCTTGTCTTCCACCCAGAGATCATCCCTCCAACCTTGATAATTAGGGCTTCCGGTTCCCTGGCGTTAATTATGTTGCACATCATTCTAGTTATTGGGCCCTTGACTCGGATAAATAGACTTTTTATGCCCTTGCTTTACAACCGCCGGCACCTAGGGGTATCTATGTTCCTCTTTGCTTTGATCCATGGCGGTTTTAGCACTCTGCAATTTCATGCTTTTGGTGACATCAATCCCATCCTATCCATTTTCATCTCTAATACCGACTACAATAGTTTGGCCGACTTTCCTTTTCAAACACTTGGCTTTTTTGCTTTGATCATCCTATTCCTTATGGCGGCCACCAGTCACGACTTTTGGTTGCATAATCTCAGTGCTAGGATTTGGAAATCCTTGCACATGATGGTTTACCTGGCCTACGGATTGATCATTGTGCACGTGATGCTAGGGGTAGTGCAATTGGAATCTTCACCGGTGCTGGTTAGCCTTCTAGGATTTGGTCTAGTTGTGGTGATCCTACTGCATCTTTGGGCAGGTTTTAAAACCAGAAGAATGGACAATACAATTTCATCGCAGTCCGACGATGCATATGTTAAAGTTTGCCGAACTGATGATATTCAAAATAACCAAGCTAAGCTATTCAATTACCAAGATCAAAGCATCGCTATATTTAAATATGATGGCAAAGTATCGGCTGTGGCTAATGCATGCAAGCACCAGAATGGACCTTTGAGTGAAGGAAGGATTATCGATGGTTGCATCACTTGTCCCTGGCATGGCTATCAGTATTTGCCTGATAATGGCACCAGCCCGCCTCCTTTCCAGGAAAAGATCGCTACTTATAAAGTAAAGATCATCGAGGATAGTGTATGGGTAGATCCAAGACCGGAACCTGCAGGAACGGCCATACCTCCAGCTACTTTAATCAACTGACCGTGGCAGCAAACGAGCATAACCAAACAGAATTCTATGTAGGCTATCTACCTAAAGCACCTGCAACTTATACAAGATTGGTCCGACTGTTTGTGGTAGCTATATTAGTAGCCATTCCCTTGATCGCTTTTCTGTTAGTCCGTTTCCAGAAAGGGTTTGCCACAAGTACTTATGATTATGCCAATCTCACAGAACTTACAGGAGTCTTGATCCGGAACCCATTCCCTGCTTTGCAAATAAATGTAAGTGATACTCAGGGTAACGAAATTGTACAGACTATTCCTTTGGTGGCCTTTGGAAAAAAAGGAGCTCCTGACGAATTAGGTCCCCAATACGATGTTGACGCTCCGCAAAAGCAATTATCCGTAACTGGAAACTTGATCTTCTACGATGGAAAAACAATGTTGGAGTTAAAAGAATGGGAAATACTATCTGACTATTCTGGTGCGCCTCCTGATCCGATAGTAAAGGAAAAAAATGTTTCCCTTACTGGCGAGATTTTGGATGCCAAGTGTTTCTTTGGTGTGATGAAACCTAGTCATGGCAAACCTCATCGCTCCTGTGCCGCACGCTGCATCTCAGGAGGCATTCCGCCGTTGATTGCCGCCATTGATCCATCCGGCCAGCAGCATTATTACCTTATCACCGGACCCGATTACAATCCTGTTAATGAATTTTTGCTCACTTCGGTGGCCCAGGCCGTAACCCTCGAAGGCACCATCTTACAATACCAAGATTGGGAGGTACTTCAGCTAAATCAGGAAAGTTTAGATCAGTTGGCTTCCCAGCCCATAGATTTAGCTACTGCCTGGTCGATTGCAATTTGCCAGGATTAAACGAACCTCAGAATATCAGTTTTGCTAGGTTTCCTCAAAATCAACCAAATATTAGCATTCCAATACTTCTAAAATATTTTATTTTGAGTAATGTCATGTTGTCAAATTTGTTTATGTAATATATAGGCCTTTTTGTCTGAATTTTGTGCAATGCTTATCCAAATCCGTTTGATGAAGAGGCAACTATCAGGTTCGGTTTACCCTACGAGTCTTATGTAATACTGGATGTGTATTCAGTAGTAGGAACCCGCGTATCTATTCTCTATGAAGGACACGTTGAAGCCGGTCAGGTAGTTGAAGTTGAATTCAATAAACGTAATCTTGCTGACGGTACCTACATCTACCGATTGAACACCGATCGGGGTATGAAGTACGGTACCCTGGTGACCAACTAGCCATCACTCCAAACACCAGTAAAGAACTCCTCCCAGGCCCACAGGAGGAGTTCTTTTTTTTTATATTACAAAGCTTTTGGCAATCTTAGCTTCTGCCACTCGTTGTATCAGCAAATGAAATAATCAGGTGAGGTTCTAAAACTCTCATGAAATAACCTTATCTTCACCCATCATTCCGGCTATTGTAACACAACGGGTTTCAAATTAACCATCTGATTTTCAACAAAATAAACTTTTTAATCGGGGAATTGTATGAAAATTAAATTCAAAGGCAGCAATCAACCAGGGTTTTATGCAGAAGTGCGACACGAAGTGGGTCAGTATTTCAAAGAAAACAACCTTAGCAGAAAAGCAAATGGTGAAATGGTGGCCAAAACGTTATTCTTTTTGGTAATGTTGGTGGGCTTGTATGGCCTGTTGCTTTCCAATCAATTTAACCTTTGGGCTTGTCTTGGCTTCGCCATTGTTTTGGGAATGGTACAAGCCTTTATCGGTTTTAATGTTTGCCACGATGCCATCCATGGATCTTACTCATCCAACAAAACGGTAAACAAAGTACTTGGCTACGTTTTTAATGTAATAGGAGCCAACGCATATGTTTGGAATGTTTCACACAATCAAGTGCACCACACCTATACCAATATTCCCGGGCATGATGAACACTTGGAAGTTGCTCCTGGGATGGTCCGCCTGTCGCCCTTGGAGGAAGCTAAACCAATCATGCGATACCAGCACATTTATGCCTTTTTTCTCTATTCACTTACTTCACTCTCCTGGGTATTCCGTAAGGATTTTAAAAAATTCTTTCAGAAAAAGATTGGCCAGCTAGACAATACCAAGCACCCTAAAGGTGAGTATTTCAATTTGTTCTTTTTCAAATTTTTATATTATACGCTGTTTATTGTCGTACCTCTCCTGGTT